>CACZTH010000027.1 GCA_902784035.1 uncultured Eubacteriales bacterium | reverse complement strand
GAGACGGACACCGGTTTCTATCGAGAACGTCGCGGCAGCGGCGGTGAAGGCCCTGCCGGCGGGCATCCTGCTTACGACGAAGGCGGGGGAGAAAACGGATACCATGGTCATCGGCTGGGGCGCAGTCGGTATCGAATGGGGGAAACCGGTCTTCACCTGTTACGTGCGTCACAGCCGCTTCACCCATGATCAGCTGGAAAAGGCGCCGGAGTTCACCGTCAACATCCCGGTGGGCGGGGCGGACCCGAAGATCCTGAAGGTCTGCGGCAGTCAGTCCGGCCGTGACGTGGATAAGGTGAAGGCGCTCGGTCTGACCCTGGTGGACGGGACGAAGGTCGCCGCGCCGGCGGTCCGGGAATTTCCGCTTACGCTGGAATGCCGGGTGGTCTACCGGAAGGACCAGGAGGCGGCGGACCTGGATCCGTCCCTGCTTCCCTGGTATCCGGAGAATGAAGAGGGCCGCCGGGACATCCACACCGCCTATTACGCCGAGATCCTCGCGGCTTATCTGATTGAGGAGTGAATTTCAGGATCATCGAATATCGAAAGATCGACGATGACTGCCGGGACGCGGGGACGTTTCCCGGCGGTTATATTTTCTTCCAGCCGGGATGGGGAGCGGTGTCCGGCTCACTGAGGAAGGTGTCGACGAGGGCGTCGAATTCGGAGGCCTTCTTCCTGGCGATGTAGTGGTCGCCGCGGAGGATGGCCAGCTTGGAACGGGGGATCTTCTGGTAGATCATCCGGGTGTGGGAACGGCGGATCATGTCCCGGCTACCGGCGATGACCAGGGTCCGGGCCTGGATTGAAGCGAGGTCGTCCGGGCGGATGTGGGGCGCCTTTGTCATCAGCCCGAGAAGCTCCTTCTTCTGGCTGCCGAAGGCGCCGGGCCCCCTGCCCGCTGGCTGGGGGAAGTGCGAGATTGCCGAGGCGGTCAGGTAGCCGGAGGCGGCGGTCAGGCGGACGGCGGGCTGGAGACCTGCGGGATAGAGGTTGGCTCCGTTCAGGACCAGTCGGTCCATCATGCCGGGATAGGCCAGGGCGAAGCAGATCGCCGTGATGGCGCCGTCAGAGAAACCTAAGATGTGGGCCTTCGGCAGGTCCAGGGCGTTCATGAAGGACCGGAGATCCCGGGCGAACTGGGGAAAGGTCAGCGGCGCGGTTCCCCGGCTGGTCCCGCCGTGTCCCCGGGTGTCCGGCGCGTAGAGCTGGTAGCGGCCGCTGAGATCCCGGAACTGGCCCTGGAAATAGTCCGCGCTTTCCCCGTTCCCGTGGAGCAGGATCAGGGGCGCGCCGTTCCCGGCGGTGAGATAGCGGACATCGAGGTCCGGCGGCAGATGGATCGATCTTTCTTCCATAATGACCTCCGAGGGTCGAAACGGGGTGGTGAACGTGAACAGAGGCGGTGATTTTCATGCCTATTATAGCACTCCGCGTTGGACCTTCTCGTGGATTTTGGTATAATAAGGCAGATATCGGGCTCCGCCGCCGGCGTCCCGGAAGTGGAACATGAGGAGAACGGCCGGACGGCGCGGCTGTCGGCAGAAAGGAAGAGATATGGAGCTCACACAGGCGATCATGGAGCGGAAGTCCATCCGCGGCTATCTGGATAAACCCGTAGAGAAGGAGACCCTGGAGAAGGTGCTGAAACTGTCCCAGCGGGCCGTTTCCGCCCTGAATACCCAGCCCTGGAAGTTCGCCGTGGTCACAGGCGACGTCCTGAAGAAGATCGCGGCCGAGAACATCGCCTGCGTGGAGCAGGAGGCTGAGCCGGATTACCTGGATCCGGAAACGAAGGGCGTCTACCGTGAGCGCCGGGTGGGCGTCGCCATCCAGCTGTTTAAGGCCATGGACATCGCCCGGGAAGACCGGCCCAAGCGGAACTGGTGGGGTCAGCGGGGCTTCCGTTTCTTCGACGCTCCCGCGGCCATCCTGATCTACATGGACGGGGAGCTGGACGAGACGAAGAACCGGTTCGAGATGGGCACCGTGACCCAGCTGATCACCCTGGCCGCCATGGAATACGGACTCGGCACCTGTGTGGAGAATCAGGCTATCATGTATCAGAAGGGCCTCCGGGAGTACCTGGACCTGCCGGAGACCGCCCGGTTCGCGGCAGGCGTCGCCATCGGCTATCCGGACCCCGATTTCCCGGCTAACAGCGTGGTGAGTGAGCGGGCCGATCTGGCCGACGTGACCACCTGGTACGGCTTCGACGAGTAGGCCCCCGATGCCCTGGCGGCCTGCCGCTGGCGCTGGCCGCGGTCAGCGCCTGAAGGCGGGTCGTCCGCAGTATGATTTCTAACAAAAACGCTCCGGCGCGCGGTCTGGAGCGTTTTTTCGCTGCCGGAAGCGGTCCGCGCCGGACGAAGCCGCGGCGGAAGTTGTTCGCGCCGAAAACTTCCCGCTCCAGAAGAAGCGGCGGAGACGAAAGCGGTCCGAGCTGAACGAAGCCGCGGGAATGGGGAGCCCGCCCGGATCCTCAGTCCTCGCGTATACGAAAAGATCCGAAGCGGTCAGGCTGCTTCGGATCTTTAAACTGGAGCGGAAGACGAGATTCGAACTCGCGACCCTCGCCTTGGCAAGGCGATGCTCTACCCCTGAGCCACTTCCGCGTTTCACTGATATGTTCAACAGGAACAACGCGAGAACTATTATTACATAGCGGGGCGCGAATGTCAAGCGGCGACTGTGAAAATGAGCCTGACTGTGAAAATGAGCCTGCAAGCGAAGAGGTCAATCTGCCCATGCTGTATCCGGCCGGTAGGCGCTGAAGGCGGCAGGCAGCGCGTAGGTGGACTGAAGGTCCTCTGGCCGGGCCAATATCAGGTCTTCCGGGAAGGGCTTCCACTCGTCGGCCAGGATCTCCCAGCCGGTCATCCGCCATTCCCGGTGGGTGAAGATGTGGCGGGCCGGAGGCAGGGCGCGGATCCGGAGGGGCGAGAAGCCCAGGCCCTTCGCGGCGGCCAGAGCGCCGGCCTCATCCAGGACCCCGTCCTCGTTGGGGAACTCATAGAGGCCGGCCAGGAGGCCCCTGGCGGGCCTTTTCCGGAGGACGACGCCCCGCTCATAGCGGATCACCAGCACAGTCCGGTCTTCCACCGGCCGTGCCTTCTTCT
>CACZTH010000026.1 GCA_902784035.1 uncultured Eubacteriales bacterium | reverse complement strand
TGCGGCACATAAGAACTTCCGCTTATTGCTGCTTCCTTCCGGACCTGACAAGGTTCACGGCATCCTATTGCGCAGGACCCAGACCATGCCAGGCGGAGCTGTTAAAGGGCAAATTCGTTGCCTTTTATTATATGAAAGATCTCTTCGTCTGTCAACGGTCCTCCGCCAGGTCACCCAGGGCTTCCAGCGCGGTGTAAAGCTCGTCCCGTCTGGGCGGGGCGATGGGGACCAGATCATCCTCAGACTCTGCGCCCTCCGCCCCGGTTGAAGAAGACCGATTAACCAGGACGCCCTCCTCCGCCGGGCGGACCTCCCCGATGTCCGCGACCGGGACGCCGGCCTGACCGCAGGCCTCGATAATGGCCTCGGCCTTATCGGGGGAAGCTGTGATGAGCATGGCCCCGCTGGAGATCATCCGCCGCCAGTCGGCGCCCAGATAATCACAGATCTTCCGGGTGACGGGGTGGACAGGGACGACTGTCTCCTCGATCCGGGCGCCCAGGCCGGAGACCTGGCAGACCTCCCAGATGGCGCCGAATACCCCGCCCTCAGTGACATCATGCATGCCGGAGGTCCCGATCCCCGCCGCCAGGACCCCTTCCCGCACGACGCTGATCTGGTCCAGGAAGGACTGGGCTTCCGCCAGCTCCTCTTCCGTGAGGATCCGGGACAGGACCCCTTCTCCGTCTGAAGCCAGAATGCCGGTCCCTTCCAGGCCGGCCGCCTTCGAGAGGAGGAAGCGGTCGCCGGGCCGCATGTCCCGGGCGCTGGCGGAGGCGCCCTTCGGGCCGCGGCCGAAGGCGGTGGAGACGATCACGGGCTGGCGGACGGCGGGGGTGACCTCGGTGTGGCCGCCGGCGATCTCCACCCCCACCTGATCAGCGGCCCGGGCGGCCTGCTTCATCATCAGGGCCACCTCTTCATCAGTCGTGCCCTCGGGCAGGAGGACGGTCAGCAGGATGGCCAGCGGTTCGACCCCGTTCGAAGCGATGTCATTACAGGAGATGTGGATGGCCAGACGGCCGATGTCCTTCACGTCGGCGGTGATGGGATCTGTGGAGGTCACGCACTCATAGCCGCCGAAGTCCACCACGGCGCAGTCCTCGCCGATGGCTGCCCGGGTCAGGATCTCGGGCCTTTTCAGACGGATTTCATCCAGCACGATGTTCTGCAGCAGGTCACTGTCCAGTTTTCCGGTCTTCAAGATGGTCATGGGTCTATTCCTCTTCGATCCTGCCGGCAGCCAGCCAGGCCCGGATGGTATCCTCACTGATCACCGGGATGCCCAGTTCCCGGGCCTTCCGGTTCTTCCCGGACGTGGATGTCACGTCGTTATTGATCAGGTAGGAAGTCTTCGCGCTCACAGAGCCGGCTGTCCTTCCTCCTGCCCGCTCGATCTCCTGCTTCAGGGCGTCCCGGTTCTCATAGTGGACCAGGCTGCCGGTGATGACGAAGGTCCGGCCGCCCAGGAAATCCGCCCTCTCCTCCTCCTCTTCATTCAGGTCCAGGACGGCCAGGAGATCCGCCAGCCGTTTCTGATTGCCGGGATCCTTAAACCAGGCCGTGTAGGCGTCGGCCAGGACCTCCCCTACGCCGTTGATCGTCAGCAGGTCCGCCTTTGTCAACGCCTGAATCCGCTCCCACTTCTGGTGGCAGGAACGGGCGATCAGGCGGGCGGTGGACAGGCCGACCCCCGGGATGCCCAGGCCGAAAAGGAGCCGGTCGGGGGTGGAATGGCGGGCCCGCTCCGCGGAGGCCAGGAGGTTCTCGAAGGACTTCTCCTGGAAGCCCTCCATCTCAATGATCTCCGCCCGCAGCGGAGCCAGCTTGAAGAGGTCAGCGAATTCCCGGACCAGGCCCCGGTCGATCAGCTTTTCCAGGGTGGCCTCGCTCAGGCCCTCGATGTTCATGGCGTCCCGGGAAACGAAAAGGGCGAAGCTCTTCAGCTGCTTGGCGGGGCAGGCCGGGTTCAGGCAGTGAAGGGTCCGGACCCCGTCCTCGTCCTTCACCTGGGTGGGGCCGTCGCAGACGGGACAGAACGCCGGGATGTCGATATGGCGGGAGGGGGTCAGATCCTCCGCGATCTGGGGAATGATCATGTTGGCCTTATAGACGGTGACCGTGTCGCCGATGCCCAGGCCCAGCTCCTCCATGATGCTCAGATTGTGGACTGAGGCCCGGGAGACAGTGGTTCCCTCCAGCTGGACAGGTTCGAAAACGGCCACAGGGTTGATCAGGCCGGTCCGGGAGGCGGACCACTCGATCTGAAGCAGGGTGGTTTCTTCCTTCTGGTCGGCCCATTTAAAGGCGATGGAATCCCGGGGATATTTCGCGGTGACGCCCAGAGACCGGCCGTAAGCGATGTCGTCATAGAGGAGGACCAGCCCGTCGCTGGGAAAGTCGTTTCCGGGGATTTCCGACTCGAAAAGGCTGATCGTGTCGACGATGTTATTATGGTCTACGATCCGGTAGCCGACCACGTCGAAGCCCAGGCTCTTCAGCCAGTCCAGCTCTTTCGCGTGGCTGTTCTGGAAGTCGACGCCGGCGGCCTCCACCAGAGTGAAGGCGATGAAATTGACATGGCGTCCCTTCGTAACCCGGGGGTCCAGCTGTCGGACGGAGCCGGAGCAGAGGTTGCGGGGATTCTTATATTTCGCCTCGGCGCCGGGGAGGGAGGCGTTGATCTTCTCGAAGTCGCTGTACTTAATGATGGCCTCGCCCCGGAGAACCAGCCGTCCCTTATAGGACACGGTAAGGGGAACATTGTCGAAGAAGCGGGCGTTATTCGTGACCACCTCGCCGATGTCGCCGTTCCCCCGTGTGACGGCCTTCAGGAGCCTGCCGTCCTCGTAGGTCAGAACGATGGTCAGGCCGTCCAGCTTCCAGGAGAGGAGGCCCACCTGGCCGCCCAGCCAGTCCCGGAGCTCCTCCCGGCTCTTCGTCTTATTCTGGGAGAGCATCCGGCTGGGGTGCTTCTCCTTCGGCAGGTCGGAGAGAATCTCGTAGCCCACGTTCTGGGAAGGGCTGTTGGACAGGATAATGCCGGTCTCCTCCTCCAGGTCCAGGAGTTCGTCGTACATGGCGTCATACTCGATGTTCGGCATGATCTCCTGGGCGTCCATGTAATAGGCCCGGGAGGCCTCGTTCAGCCGGTCCACCAGGAACCGGATCCGGTCCAGCTTCTCTCTCTTATCCGTGCTTTCCATGCTGTCCTCCATTACTTGATCTTCTTCAGCGGGGCCACGTCGATGGCCAGCTTCTTTATCCCGACACTGTCGAAGGCCACCGTGGCGACCTTCCCGTTCAGGTCGATGATGGTGCCTTCTCCGAATTTCTTATGGGTGACCACGTCGCCGGGAGCGAAGGCGGGGATGTCCCGCCTGGCCTCGGCGTGGACGGCGGACCGGGCGGACTTCAGGGCGTCGATGGGCCGGCCGAAGGGACTGGCCGGGGAGAGGACGGCCCTTTCCGCGCCGCGGTCCCTTCCGAAGGGAGACAGGACCGGTCCCGAGAAGCCGTCCCGGCTGCCGGTGTCCACCCCCAGGGAGGTCCGCTCCGCCCCCCGCCTTCTGAACACAGCGTCCCCCTCCAGGACTCCCGGATCCAGCTCCCGGAGGAACTGGGATTCCCGGGTATAGTCAGTCCGGCCGTACATGGTCCGGACCTCCGCGCTGGTCAGAAAGAGGAGCTCCTTCGCCCGGGTCATGCCCACATAACAGAGCCGCCGCTCCTCCTCCATCTGGTCCTCACTGTCGAAGGCGCGGCTGCCGGGGAAGAGCCCGTCCTCCAGGCCGGGCAGGAAGACCACGGGAAACTCCAGACCCTTCGCGCTGTGCATGGTCATAAGCTTGACCGACTCGGCCTGGTCTGACAGATCGTCCACGTCCGCGGCCAGGGCCAGCCCCTCCATGAAATCCGCCAGGCTGGGCTCCTCCGCCTCCCGCTCATAATCCGCGATGACAGACCGGAAGTCCATCAGGTTGTCCAGCCGGCTCTCGTCCTCCATGGTCCCGCCCCGCTCCAGGGCGTCCAGATAACCGGTCTTATCCATCAGCTGGCTGAAGATGTCGGAGACCGTCATGTTCTCCTGCTGATCCCGGCAGAGGGTCAGGATGTCCACCATCTCCTTCACCTTCTCGAAGGCGCGGCCCGGCAGGCTCTCCAGCATGGCCCCGTCCGGGTCCGCCAGTCCCTCCAGCAGGCTCTGGCCCCGGACGCGGGCGAAGGCGGTCAGCTTGTCCACCGTCCTGGCCCCGATCCCCCGCTTGGGCTCATTAATGACCCTGAGAAGGGAAAGATCGTCCTGGGGGTTGACCACCAGCCGCATGTAGGCCATGGCGTCCTTAATCTCCTTCCGGTCATAATAGCGCATGCCGGACAGGACCTGGTAGGGGAGGCCCTCCCGGCTCAGGGCCGACTCGAAGAGACGGGACTGGGCGTTATTCCGGTACAGGATGGCGAACTGGTCCAGCCCCCGTCCCTTCCGGTTCAGGAAAGCGATCTGCCGGGCCACATAGGCGGCCTCCTCCTTATCGCTGTCCAGCCGGTGGTAGACGACCTTCTCCCCGTCCGCCGCCGCGGTCCAGAGCTTCTTCGCCTTCCGTCCCTTATTATTCCGGATGACGGAGTGGGCCGCCGCCAGGATATTCCCGGTGGACCGATAATTCTGCTCCAGCTTGATGACCTTCGCCTCGGGGAAGTCCTTCTCGAAATCCAGGATATTTCGGAGGTCAGCCCCCCGCCACTCGTAGATGCACTGGTCGTCGTCCCCCACCACGCAGAGGTTGTGGTGGGCCGCCGCCAGCATCTTCACCAGCTCATACTGGATGTGGTTGGTGTCCTGGTACTCGTCCACCATGATATACTGGAACTTCTTCTGCCACTTGGCCAGGACCTCCGGCGCCGTCCGGAAGAGCCGCCAGGTGTTCAGAAGCAGGTCATCGAAGTCCATGGCCCCGTTCTGCCGGAGTTCCTGCTCATAGGCGTCATAAACCAGATAAACGGCCCGGTTCCGGGCATTCTCCACCGCGGCCTCCCGGAACATGTCCGGGTCCTGTCCCTTCTCCTTACAGTGGCTGATGGCGGACAAAAGATACTGGGGCTTATATTCCCGCTCGCTGATCCCCTTCTCCTTCACGATCCTCTTCACCAGCGTCCTCTGATCCTGGGTGTCGTAAATGCAGAAGTTCCGGTCATAGCCGATGGGCTCCGGGTCCATGTGGAGGAAGCGAAGGCACATGGCGTGGAAGGTCATGATCCACATGTCCTGGGCCCGCCCTGTCAGCTGGTCCACCCGGTCCCGCATCTCTCTGGCCGCCTTATTCGTGAAGGTGACCGCCAGGATATGCCAGGGGGCCACGCCCGAATCCAGGAGGCCCGCGATCCGGTGGGTCATGGTGGCCGTCTTCCCGGACCCCGCCCCCGCCAGGATGAGGAGGGGCCCCTCCTGCCGCCGGACCGCTTCTGTCTGTCTGTCGTTCAGAACTGTGCCTGCCATGCCGCCTCCCTTCGTCTAAAAAAACGGGATCCGAAGACCCCGCTCAACTTTCTGTCTCACTGATGATATTCTACCACATCCCGGCACTGGTTAAAAGCCTGTCCGGCGGGCGGTATTAACAAAGGCGGCCTCGGAGGGCGGTACAGTGAGCAGCCGACAGCCGGCAGCCCGCTCCCGGCCCAGCCTCAGCCAGGCGGCCGGTCCCCGGCCCTCAGGCACGCAAAACCCCGGCGGGCGCCGGCCCTCAGGCACGCAAAACCCCGGCGGGCGCCGCCCGCCGGAGCTGCTTCCCCTTAAGCCCTCTCCAGAATCTTCTTCAGATAGCCATAGGTCCGGATATAGGACTGGATGTTCATCCGCTCCCGGGGCGTATGGACATCAGGGGTATCCGGCATGATGACGATGATGTCCTGAATGCCCAGCTTCTGGCAGATCTCGCCGGCGTCCAGGGCGGAATGCATGTAGGTCAGGCCTAAGTCCCGTCCGGTCTCCTCCCGGCAGACCTGCCCCCAGAGCTGGATCAGGGGCGCGTCTGTCGGCACATGATAGCCGGCGTAATCCAGAGACATCTCCGCCTCCACGCCGGTCAGCGCCCCATAGTCCAGGGCCCGGTCATAAAGCTCCCCGATCTCCACCGGATAATTGGACCGGCAGACCAGGTCCGCCTTCACCTGGCCGCCCTCCGTCCGGATGATGGAGAGATTGAAGGAGCCCGCCACCAGGGACAGATCGTCGGGCTGACGCTTCTGGGCGCCGACGGGGAGGAGATAGAGGAGCTGGATCAGCCGGTCTGTCGCCGCCGCGGCCCCGGCCTTCTCCGGCAGAGAGACGCGGTCCAGCCGGATTTCCATGCCAGGATCGCTGTCCTGGAATTTTTGTTTCAGATAGGCGGCTTCCTTCTGAACGGCGGCCTCTGCCTCCTCCGGGCTGCCCTCGGTCACGAAGATGGCCTGGCAGCTTTCGGGGATCACATGGATCAGCCCGCCGCCCTGGATCTCAGCCAGGCGAACGGAGCTGACCCTGCGGACAGCGCGGAGGATCTGTCCCACGGCTTTAATGGCGTTGGCCCGCTCGGCGCCGATGAACAGGGCGCCGTGGCCGGAGGTCAGCCCCTTCACGGTCAGCCGGAAAGCCTGTCCCTCCTCACAGGGACCCGCCGCCAGGTCTGCCGTATACTTCACGCCCCGGACGGCAGAAGCAGAATAGATGGTGGTGCCTTCCTCGATCCCGTCCAGGCCGATCATCCGACGGCCTTCCACACAGGAAAGATCGATGGCTTTCGCGCCGCCCATTCCGTCCTCCTCCTGGACCGTGAAGATGCACTCCAGAGGCGGATGGGACAGGTCCTTCTCATCCATGAGGGCCAGCATATTCGCTACCCCGGCGCCGTCATCGGCGCCCAGGGTGGTGCCGTTCCCATGGAGCCAGCCATCCTCCTCCTGGATGTCGATGCCCTCGGTCTCGAAGTCATGGTCACAGCCCTCGACCTTATTGCAGACCATGTCCGTGTGGGATTGGAGGATCAGAGGCGGCTCTCCCTCACGGCCGGGAGAGGCGGGGACCTTCGCGATCAGGTTGTCCAGGCTGTCCCGGGTATACCAGAAGCCCCGGTCCTCACAGAAGCGCTGGATGTGGTCCACCAGGGCCTTTTCCCGGAAGGATCCCCGGGGAATGGCGCTGATTTCGTAGAAATATTTCAGGTTCGGAGAGAGCTCCGAGATCTTCTGAGTCATGATTTTCCTTCCTTTCATTCTACAGGAGAATGCCGAAGGCCCCCAGGGCGGAGCGCCTGCCGGGGGACCTTTGTCAATACGAAAGCTTATTCACCGTCGGGGGTCAGCACGGCGCCCCGGTCGCCGGAGGTCACCTGGGCGGCGTAACGGGCCAGGTAGCCGGTGGTAATGCGGGGCTGGCGGGGCTGCCACTTGGCCCTGCGGGCGGCCAGCTCCTCGTCGGAGACCTTCACGTTCAGCGTATGGCCAGGAATGTCGATGGAGATGATGTCGCCGTCCTGGACCAGGGCGATGGGACCGCCCACCGCGGCCTCAGGAGAAACGTGGCCGATGGCCGCGCCCCGGGAAGCGCCGGAGAAGCGCCCGTCGGTGATCAGGGCCACGGTCGCGCCCAGGCCCATGCCCACGATGGCGGAGGTCGGGTTCAGCATCTCCCGCATGCCGGGGCCTCCCTTCGGGCCCTCGTAACGGATGACGACCACGTCGCCGTCCACAATCTTCCCGCCTTTAATGGCTTCGATGGCGGATTCCTCGTCGTCGAAGACCCTGGCCGGACCCTCGTGGACCAGCATCCGCTCATCCACGGCGGACCGCTTGACCACGCTGCCGTGGGGGGCGAGGTTCCCCTTCAGGACGGCCAGGCCGCCGGTCTCAGAGAATGGCCGGTCCAGAGGCCGAATGACCTCCGGATCCCGGACGGTCTTCCCGGCGATGTTCTCCCGGACGGTCTTCCCGGTAACAGTGGGGAGATCCAGCTCCAGCAGGTCCTTCTGGGCCAGCTCGTTCATGACGGCGTAGATGCCGCCGGCGGCGTATAGGTCTTCCATGAAGTGGGGGCCCGCCGGCGCCAGATGGCAGAGATTAGGGGTCACGGCAGAGATCTCGTTCGCCACGGAGATGTCGATATCGATGCCGCACTCATGGGCGATGGCTGGCAGGTGGAGCATGGAATTCGTGGAGCAGCCCAGGGCCATGTCTACGGTCAGGGCGTTGTGGAAGGCCTTCTCGGTCATAATGTCCCGGGGACGGAGATCCTTCTTCAGCATCTCCATGACCTGACGGCCGGCATGCTTGGCCAGGACCAGCCGCTCGGAGTAAACGGCGGGAATGGTGCCGTTCCCCTCCAGGCCCATGCCCAGAACCTCAGTCAGACAGTTCATGGAATTGGCCGTGAACATGCCAGAACAGGAACCGCAGGTGGGGCAGGCCTTCGTCTCATACTCATAGAGGACGTCCGCGTCGATGGCGCCGGACGTATATTCGCCCACGGCCTCGAACATGCTGGACAGGCTGGTCTTATGCCCCTGGACGTGGCCGGCCATCATGGGCCCTCCGGAGACCACAACGGCCGGGACATTCACCCTGGCCGCCGCCATCAGCATGCCGGGAACGGTCTTATCGCAGTTAGGGATCAGAACCAGGGCGTCGAACTGGTGGGCGACGGCCATGGCTTCGATGGAGTCACAGATCAGATCCCGGGTGACCAGAGAATACTTCATGCCCTCGTGGCCCATGGCGATGCCGTCGCAGACCGCGATGGAGGGGAAGACCACCGGGACCCCGCCCGCCTCCGCCACACCGAGCTTCACAGCGGCCGCGATCTTATCGATGTTCATGTGGCCCGGCACGATCTCGTTATAGGAATTGACGATGCCGACCAGCGGCTTCTCCATTTCTTCGTCAGTCATGCCCAGTGCCCGGAACAGGGACCGGTGGGGGGTCTGCTGGATCCCCTTTCTCACATTGTCACTCTTCAACTGTTTCTCCTTTCAAGATTCGATATAATTTCATTCACCGGTTACTGTGCCCATCATAAGCCGTTTATTTTCGGCTGTCAACCTGCCGCCCCGGCCTCATCCGGATTGTCCGGCGGTCCCAGGATGGCCGCGACCGTCCTGGTCAGAACTCCCCTGGCAAACCGCCATGGCACGTTTCCAGCCTCCTCGCGGCCCTCCTGGTCAGGTTCCGCCGCCCCCGGCCTCCTTCGTGTAGTCCAGGGTGTAGAACCAGAGGATCCGGTCGCCGTCCCGGAGGGCCCGGGAGGAAGCCCCTTCCCTGGGCTCCTTCCCATTCACATGATAGAGCCAGCCGGACCGCCTGCCCCCGTCGAATTCGTAGAGGCCGCCGATCCCCTCCACATAGCGGCTGGCCTTTCCGCCCTGGGAGCTTTCCAGCCGGATCCCCTTCTTCTGACAAAGGCCCGCCAGGGCGTCATAGACCGTCTCGCCCTGACGGAACCGGTAGACGGTCCGGGGAAGCAGGACCCCGTCCTTCGGGAGAGCCTTCGCCAGGGCCGGGTTTCCCTGGATCCTCGAAGACGTCAGGGCCTGATCACACCGGATCTCCAGGGTGACAGCCCCGGCGGAGGACGAGGCGCCGGCGCCCGCCTTACCGCCGGCCTTCCCCGCTCCTGTTCCCCCGGTCCGCAGGACCAGGACGAGGCAGAGGGCCGCCAGCGCCAATAAGATGACAGCCGCGGCCCTCCTCCGGCGCTTTTTCCTCTTCACACTGGAAAGAAGCGCTTCATCCATCTATCTCTTCCTCATATACAATCTGACGGTCAGGAGACCGGCGCAGCCAGTCGCCAGGAGCAGGACCCAGAGGCCGATCATGGTCTCGTCCCCTGTCGCGGGGGCGTCCTGGGACGCCTCCGTCTTCACCGAGCTGGTCTTCGCCGCGCTTGCCTGCGCCGGCGTGGTCTTCACCGTCTTGGCCTTCCCGCTCGACTGACTGGGATTGGTCTTCGGTTTCGAGGGCTTGACGGGCTTGTCCGGGGCGGCGGGCTTCTCCGCCGCCTTCACGGTCACCACCGCGAAGGGGGCCGAGATGCCGCCCTTCCCATACACGTTGACGGACCCGGTGGCGGAGATGGCGTAGGTCCCGGCCTTCTGGAAGGTCAAGGAGACCTGCCCGTCCTTATCAGCCGATGCCTTCGCCGGCAGCTCCGCCAGCTGTCCCTGGCTGTCCACGGCGTAGATCTTCAGATCCTGAGGCGCCAGCGGGGTTCCCCAATTATCCGCGTTTACCCTGACCATGATCGCCTTCCCGGCGGTGCCGGTATAGGAAGCCTGGTCGAAATATCCGTACAGGTCGTTCCACGAATTCACATAGGTCCCTGCGGCCAGTGTCTGACCATCCGTGACCGGATCGGAAACGCCCTTCGAAAGTGCCTTATTATCAACATAGTACATGCCGACGGCCTCATGACCGAACTGCTTCTTCATGGAAGTACCATAGGAAGAATTCTCCATGCTCAAGTTGGCTGTCACGCCGGATTCCCCATATTTCTTAATATGGGCGGCCACCAGGACGTCCGCGAAGGAGACCTGTCCTTCCGGTTCATTTCCCGCGATGGCCGGAAAATATTTCTCCGCCAGATCGGAAGACGCGGTGATTTTTTTGTCCACCACATCGAAGCCGCCGGGGTAGGAAGCCCGGAAGGTGACGGTGGCCGTCACCGGCGCGCTGTCCGCGCAGGCTGGCGACAGGGCCCCGCCCGCGAACAAAACAGACGCGCAAACAGTAAGAGCAAGCAGCGCGGTTAGAACGCGCACTTTGATCGTTTCTGATCTCATTCCATTGAACCTCTCTTTCAGTTTACGATCAGGAAACATTGGATCTATGTAAAGGTCAGCGGACCGTGACCCGGACCTTCCGGGTGATGCCGTTGGCCTTCGCATACACATAGGTCCGTCCCTTCCGGACGCCCTTAATGACGCCGGCGGACGAGATCACGCACACTTTCCGGTTGCCGGACCGGTAGGTCACCTTCCCGGCAGGGGCGCGGGTCTTCACGGTCAGCCTGACCTTCTTCCCCCGTTTCACCGTGACAGCGGACTGCCGCAGGGTGAACTGGCGGGCCCTGACCGTGATCAGGCAGCGCCTGGACACCCCATTTACGGCAGCGGTCACATAGACCCTGCCTGGCTTCTTCCCGGTGACCCAGCCGCCGTTCTTGCTGACCGTGGCGATGGCCGTGCTGGCGGACTTCCAGGTGACCTTTCCGCCCGGGTCTGCCGTCGCCGTGATCCGTGTCCCGGCCCCGACCCAGATCGTCCGGCTGCTGGCGCTCAGCTTCAGGGTCTGGGGCTTCTCCCCCACGGCCATGACATAGCCGGAGTCATTCTTATAGTAGATCCAGCCCCTGCTGCCGGCAGCGGCGGAGCTGACACAGTAGTTCTGCTGGGCCTCAGGCGGGTCGAAAGGCCGTAGCAGGCCGCCCGGCAGGCCGTCTCCGGACAGGTCCACCGCCGCCAGGCCGCCGGGCAGGGCGTTATAGGTGAACCAGACCCGGACGCCGCCCGCCTTCGTCCGGGTCGCGAGCAGGCCGGTCTGGGCATAGCCGGGGGTCCGGACCCGGGCATCCGTCAGCTCTTCCGGAGCTTTTCCGTCCTCATCGGTGAATACCTGAAGGTAATGGCCGCCGTCAGGGTTGAACTGCCGGTCGCTGGACCCGCCGGAGGTGACATAGAGCTTTCCATCCAGGGCCAAAGGCGACCCGGTGGACGGCCCGGTCAGCGGGGTCTCGAAGACCTGGGACCGGTCGAACCGGCCATCCGCTCCCGGCGCCTTCACCTTATACAGGCGGCCCGCTTTCGTGGTGAAATAGAGGCAGCTCCCGTCCCCTGAGGCGGTGACGGAAGACCGGATGTCTCCCTGAAGGCCGGTCAGCGCGTCCTCCACCCGGCCGGTCTCGGGATCCAGGGAATAAAGGACGCTCCCGCCTTCTGTCCCGGTCTGAGCATAGTCATCCACGCCGTCATCGGACCCCACCACCAGGCTGGATCCGATCCAGCAGCCAGTCCAGTAGAAACCCCGGGGCGCCGCGCTGTCACCGGAAGTCTCGCTCCCGCCGTCCCCTGTTCCCGCTTCCGAGGGCTTCAGGGACCACTTCAGGGACCCTGTCCCGGCGTCCAGGCAGAGATACCGACCATCCGTCTCCTCGCCGACCCAGGTCCCGCAGTAGACGGACCCGTCCTTCACCCGGATGGGGGTGATCAGCTGGGCCCCGCTTTCATCCTGGAGCGGTTCGGTCTGCCAGACCACCTTCAGGGTCGTTTCATCCAGACAGGCCAGGCGGGCGCCGCCCACAGGAACATAGAGCCGGCCGCCGGCGTAAGTGATGGGAATGGTGGCGTAGCCGGACGCCCCCTTCAGCTCTTCACTCTGGGCCAGGATCTTCCCGGTCGCGGGATCCAGCCGGTAGACCCGGGTCCCCGCGTAGGTATAGATCTTCCCCGCCGCCTCGATGGGAGGCGTGGGGGAGGCAGAATAGCCCTCCCCGAACCGCCGCGCCCAGCGGAGGGTGTTCGCCTTCTCCGTTACGACGGGCAGGCTGGCGCTGTCATCCGCCCAGACAGGACCGCCGGCCGCGTTGTTTCCGCCTGTTCCCAGGAGGAGGACAAAAGCCGCCGCCAGGACGGTCACCAGCAGGAGCCGTAAAACCACGCCCCGCTTCTTCACTGCTGTTTTCATCTCGTTCATCAATATCTCCTGTTTCGCCCGGTCTCCGTGTCATCCCAGGATGATCGTCATCCCGTGAAAATCGTCATTCTACGGTGATCGCTAACCCATGGCGATCATCATCCCGTCATCCCATGGTGATCCCGTCGGTGGTATAGCCTAAGACGATCCGAATGCCCGCCAGGGCCCTTTCCTCAGAGATGGGGCCAGAGGCCATGCCCACGTTCGGCTGAGACCCGTTCACGCTGTAGAGCCAGCCGGACATGACTCCGTGCTGGCGCTCCGCCAGGCCGTCGATCGAGGCCAGGTAATAGCCGCCTCCGCTTCCCCGGGCGGTATGGGGGATGTGGTTTTCTGTCAGGAACCGCTCCACCAGGTCTGAATACTGATCGTCCTCCAGGATCTTCACGGTCCCGGACCGGTCGACCGACTGATCCCCGACCCTGGCCCGGATGGTGATGGAAGCGGTTCCGATGACCGCCTTCACCCCCGCAGAATCAGCCTGAAGCGTCAGGGTCAGAACGGAGGAACGGCCGTCCAGTCCCCTGGCCGTGATGGTCACGGTATTGGCCCCCTGGACCAGGTCCGCCTGGTAGTAGACTGTGTTCCCGGAGGAAGTAAGACTGGAGGTCTCCCGGCCGTTCACAGTAACGGTGAGATCGAAGGCGTTCAGGACTTTCCCGTCCGGCCCCTTCGCCTGGACAGAGAACCGCTTGGTGAGGCCCGCCACCGTCTGGCCGTCGGTCAGGCTGGTGGCGATGGTGGGGCCGGCGTTTTTTGACGGTTCGGCATTTTTCGACGCGCCCGAGCCAGAGCCAGCGCCGGAGCCTGAACCGGAGCCGGTGCCTGAACCGGAGCCAGAACCCGAACCGGAGCCCGAGCCGCCTTCGGCGCTTCTCGACGAGCTCCCCGCTTTCTCCCCTGCCTTCGAATTCGTCTTCGAATTAGCATCGTTATTAGACGATGATTTGGCTTTTCCAACGTTTTTCGATGAATTTCGACGGACAGCCTCCATACGATCGTCTAATGACGATGCTTTTGTTGGGGCTGCCTTCGGCGGGGCGGACCAAAGCTTTTTCGCGGAAGGCGGCAGCAGGTGGCCTTCTCCGGTCACCGCCACCCTCTTCACCGTCCGCTTCTCGGGCGCCGGCGCCTGATAGGCCGCGCCGGCCCGGATCCAGAGAGCCGCCCCGGCCAGGACAGCCAGAAGAAGGACCAGAGCCAGGACCAGAGACAGGGGCCGCTTTCTATTTTCCATAAACGAGCCCTCCCTTCTTCAGAAGGCCCACGGCTTCGCAGGCGAGGAGGGCCTGCTCTGTGGCCATATCGTTCCGCGCGCCCTCCGCCGTATGGGCGAAGCCGCCGCTGACCCTGAAGGAGAGGAGCCCGTCCACCGGGCTTTTTCCCGCCTTCTGGAAGGCTGAGTCAGAAGCTGGATCTCTGCCCAGGGCGCAGAGGGCCAGGATCACCTGGGACGTGGTCTCACAGGACCCGAAGCCGCCGTTCGACTTCTGCCGGCCGGCCAGCCATTTCATGGCCGCATCCCTCTGTTTCCCGGTTCCCG
>CACZTH010000025.1 GCA_902784035.1 uncultured Eubacteriales bacterium | reverse complement strand
CGGAGCGGGGAAAGGAGCCGGCGCCGAAGCGGCTGTCTGTGCGGGGACAGTTATTGCTGGGCGGATGCAGGGAATACCGGTCCGACTGTCGCGGGATCCGCGGAGGGCTATCGTTCGGCTTTCCTGTTCTTCCGTTTCTTTAGAAGAGAGCGTGATGAGGGAAGACCGGTACGGAAATGGCAGAGCGAAGAGGATCTCTTCGCTCTGTTTCTGTTTCCATGGAAAGTAAATATGTGAAGTATAAGAAAGGCGAAAGTCTGTTGAATGGTTTCATTATCCCGTCGGCCGGCTTTCGCGGAAAGACTGGGTAAGAAATGAAAAAATTTCAAACGACCCGCATGCGCAAGATCCTCGGCATCGCCGTTTTTGCCGCGGCTCTGCTGATGGTTCTCGGAGCCTGCGCGCCAGCTGAAGCGGGAAAGAATTATCATTCCGTCATGGTCGGAACATTCTGGGCGCTCGTTCCGCCGATCGTCGCGATCGCGCTGGCGCTGATCACGAAAGAGGTGCACAGTTCTCTGTTCGCCGGCATCCTGCTCGCCGCGCTGTTCTATACGAAGGGGAATTTCCACGCGACGCTTGATACGATAATGAATGACGGCTTCATCGCGGCCCTTTCCGACAGCGGGCACGTCGGCATCATCCTGTTCCTCGTCATTCTGGGGGTCATCGTTGCCCTGGTCAATAAATCCGGCGGCTCGAAGGCGTACGGAGACTGGGCGAAAAAGCACATTAAGACCCGGGTCGGCGCTATTCTCGCTACCTTCGCGCTGGGCTGCCTCATTTTCATCGATGACTATTTCAACTGCCTGACGGTCGGCAGCGTCATGCGTCCCGTTACGGATTCCCACAGAGTTTCCAGGGCGAAACTTTCCTATATCATCGACGCGACAGCGGCGCCGGTCTGCATGATCGCGCCGATCTCTTCGTGGGCGGCGGCGGTGTCCGGCTATGTGAAGGGGTATAACGGCATCACCCTTTTCATCCGCTCCATCCCCTATAATTTCTATTCTCTGATGACGATCGTCATGATCCTGGTCCTCACGATCGGGAAGTTCGACTATGGCCCGATGCGGACGCACGAGCTGAACGCGATCGAAAAGAATGACCTCTACACGACCGAAGCGCGTCCGTTCAAGGACGCGGACGAAGAGGCCCTGAGCGGTGAGGGCGGGAAAGTCATGGATCTTCTGTTCCCGATCATCGTGCTGATCATTTCCTGTGTCATCTGCATGATCTATACCGGCGGCTTCTTCGATGGCGCGAGTTTCATCGACGCGTTCGCGAACAGCTCCGCGTCATACGGACTCTCCCTCGGCGGAGGGATCGCGCTTATCATCACGATCGTTTACGTTCTTCTCCGGAAGAGAATGGCATTCAGTGAAGCGATGGCCTGCATCCCGGAGGGGTTCTCGGCTATGGTGCCGCCGATTCTCATTCTCACCTTCGCCTGGACGCTTTCCAATCTGACAGGACTGATGGGCGCGAGCACTTTCGTGGCGGGCATCATGAAACATACGGCGGGCGGCTTCCAGATGTTCCTGCCCGCGATCATCTTCGCGGTGGCCTGCTTCCTCGCCTTCTCGACGGGAACCTCCTGGGGGACGTTCGGGATCCTGATCCCGATCGTCGTCGCGCTCTTCCCGAGCGCGGGCAGCGGACAGCTTCCGGAGATGCTGGTCATTTCCATCTCCGCCTGCTGCGCCGGCGGTGTATGCGGCGACCATTGCTCCCCGATCTCGGATACGACGATCATGGCGTCGACCGGGGGCCAGTGCGACCATATCAACCACGTGAACACGCAGCTTCCGTACGCGCTGACCTGTGTGGCTTTCTCCTTCGTCGGCTACATCATCGCGGGTGTTACGAAGTCTGCCTGGATTTCGCTCCCGGCGACGGCTGCCATCACGATCATCGGGCTTATGATCATCAGAAGCGTTGTATCGAGAGACGGACATAAGGTATCATAGGCAGAGCAGGAGGTACAGGGCGGTTTCCGCCGCCATGCCGCTTATTGCCTGAATTCGCGGATTAGATAAGGTGAGCCGGCCGGCGTCGCAGGACGCCGGCCGGCTCTGGCGTTCATAGCGTAATAAAGGGTCGCCCGGCATCCAGGCGGCCCATATTCACCCTATTCAATTCGGAAACTTCTCGACCTCTTCGGCCGAATCTCACTTCGCCTTCTTCCATCTATCTGACGAAGAACGGGTCCGCTGCCGATGCCTCCGGCACACGCCGTAAAGCTCGCTTCTGGCAGATCCCGGAAGGAAACAGACCTTCGGCGATGGGAAAGGGCATAGACCTCAATCGTTTCCGGAAGATATCCTCATTCAGTACCGCAGTCATCATAACGTCGATGGGCACCCGGCCCTGATCGTACCAGCAACTGCTGCTGTGGAGTCCTGACCGTTACTGATCAATCCTCCGGAAACTGAGACCCTGCCCAACCATATCACCGGGTCCATTCATAACTATAACCATTGGTTCTCAGCCTCCTTTCTCTCTTAATTTACCTATATTATAGCGTGTCTGGAAAATAATGCAAGGTATTTTGCGAAATTTTTAGATAATATTGATAGTTCTGTATTTGGATGGGATGGCGTTTTTTCCGACGCTGGGAAGTGGGAGGAAAGGAACAGAGCTTGAAAAATCGGAAACGTGTGATATAGTATCTTATTATGCACATAATAGGGGATTCCTATAGAGTTTGGAGGAGGTACAGAGATGCCAGATTGTAATCACGACTGCAGTTCCTGCGGTGAAGAGTGCGGCGAAAGGACGTCAGGTTCCGCCGGGATTGAGAAGGCGCCGCTGAATAAGGATTCTCAGGTCCGGAAGGTAATCGGCGTTGTCAGCGGGAAAGGCGGAGTGGGGAAGTCCTCTGTGACTTCGCTCCTGGCGGCCGCTTCCCAGCGGATGGGGAAGAAGACGGCTGTCCTGGACGCGGACATCACCGGACCGTCCATTCCCAGCGCTTTTGGCTGCAACGAGATGGCCAGGGGCACGGAGGACGAGAAGATCCTGCCCTCGATCACGAAGAATGGCGTGGAGATCATGTCCACCAACCTGCTTCTGCAGGATAAAACAGAACCGGTCATCTGGAGAGGCCCCATTCTGTCGGGCGTGATCCAGCAGTTCTGGTCTGACGTGATCTGGGGCGACATCGACGTGATGTACGTAGATATGCCCCCGGGAACCGGCGATGTGGCGCTGACGGTCTTCCAGCAGCTGCCGGTGGATGGGGTCATCATCGTCACCTCTCCCCAGCAGATGGTATCCATGATTGTCCAGAAAGCGGTGAAGATGGCGGAGATGATGGACATCCCGGTCCTGGGCGTGGTGGAGAACATGTCCTATTTCAAGTGTCCGGACTGCGGCGGCGTCCACCATATCTTCGGCGAGAGCCATGTGGAGGAAGTGGCGGCGAAGTATGGCATCTCCAATATCGTCAAGCTGCCCATTGACAGCCGGGTCGCCGAGGCCTGCGACGCGGGCACCGTTGAAGACCTTCAGGTCCCCGAGATTGAGGGTCTGGCGAAGAGTCTCATGGCGGACTGATCTCGTTAGGGTCGGTTTACAGAAGAAGTAAAGAAGGCGTGGTCCGGAGCTCTCCGGTGCCGCGCCTTTTCCATACAGTGATTGTCATTGACCGATCGTACTATACCAGCCGGGCTGTCAGGAAGATGGCCCAGATGGGGATGGTG
>CACZTH010000024.1 GCA_902784035.1 uncultured Eubacteriales bacterium | reverse complement strand
ATCAGGCGCTTTATACAAAATGGCATATCTGTATAATTTCCGCGTGAACCCGAATTATTGACGAATAGTCAGGTCTGTGGTACCATCACAGTGTTGACGAATGGTCAGATATTTCGCTGGCCAGCAGATAATGAGGAGAGAAACATGAAGTTCGGTGAAAAGGTCGTGAAATTCAGGAAGCTGATCCTGATCGTCGCGGTCGTCCTGCTCATCCCTTCCGTTCTCGGCATGAAGGCCACGAAGATCAATTATGATATGCTGACCTACCTTCCGAAGGACATGGATACGGTGAAGGGGCAGGACCTCCTGATGGATGAGTTCGGGAAGGGCGGCTTCACGCTGGTGGTCGTGGAAAACATGAAGACCGACGACGTGAAGACCCTGAAGAAGCAGATCCAGGCGGTGCCGCATGTAGATTCCGTGCTGAACCTTCAGCAGGTCATCAACCCGGCGGTCCCCCTGAAGATGTATCCCAGCGTCGTCCAGAAGAACATTAAGAATGAGAACGCTTCGATGCTGGCGGTGTTTTTCGACACCTCCACTTCGGCGGAGCCCACCATCGAGGCTATCCATAAGATCCGGGCCATCAGCAGTAAGAATGTGTATGTTTCCGGTCTGAGCGCCCTGGTCACGGACCTGAAAGCCATCTGTGAGCGCGAAGAAGCCAAGTATGTCGGCATCGCGGTCATCCTGTCTCTGATCGCCATGATGCTGCTTCTGGACTCCTACGCGGCGCCATTCCTGTTCTTGATCAGCATCGGGATGGCCATCCTGTACAATCTGGGCACCAACATCATGTTCGGGGAGATCTCCTATGTGACGAAGGCGATCGCGGCGGTCCTCCAGCTGGGCGTTACGACCGACTATTCGATCTTCCTCTGGCACAGTTACATCGAGAACATGGATAAGGGGATGGATGACTACGAGGGCATGGCCGAGGCGGTTAATAACACCCTGACCTCGGTGGTCGGCTCGTCCGTCACCACCATCGCGGGCTTCCTGGCTCTCTGCGCCATGACTTATACCATGGGCCGCGACCTGGGCCTGGTCATGGCGAAGGGCGTTTTCTTCGGCGTCCTGACCAGCGTGACCATCCTGCCCGCCATGCTGATGGCCTTCCGGAACATCCTGAAGAAGACCAGGCACCGGTCCCTGATCCCGGATATGAAGAAGCTGGCCCACGGCCTGACCGGCAGGTACGGGATCTATCTGGCTATTTTCGCCATCCTTCTGATCCCGGCTATCATCGGATATAATAAGAAGGTCGTCATCTACGATTTCACGAAGATGCTGTCCTCCAGCGCGGGGGACCTGGCGGCCAGCGATACCCAGTTCATGACGGCCAACCAGAAGCTGGAGAAGGACTTCAAGATCGGCACCACGGAGCTGATCATCGCTGACGCCAGCCTCGATTCCGTGAAGGCCAGGAGCATGTGCGACGAGATCGAGGATCTGCCCGGGGTCCAGAATGTGCTGGGCATGGACGCCCTGATGGGGACGGCGATCCCGAAGGACATCCTGCCGTCAGAACTGAAGAGCTCTCTGATGGGAAGCAAGCATCAGATGATCATGGTGAACTCCCGGTATAAGGTTTCGACGGATGAGTGCAACGACCAGATCGACCAGATCAATAAGATATTAAATAAATACGATAAGAGCGCCAAGCTGATCGGCGAGGCGCCGGCGACGAAGGACCTGATCCAGCTGACGGCCAGGGATTTCAATGTGGTCAGCTTCCTGTCCATCCTGGCGGTCTTCTTCATCATCTTCTTCGTCCTTCGGTCCGTGACCCTGCCCTTCCTCCTGGTGGCGGCCATCGAGTTCGCCATCTACGTGAACCTGGGCATCCCGGGCTACACCGGGCTGGAGCTCCCCTTCATCGTGCCGGTCTGCATCAGCACGATCCAGCTGGGCTCCACCGTAGACTACGCCATCCTGATGTCCACCCGGTATAAGACCGAGCGGATGAGCGGAAAGGGTAAGCGGGACGCCATCGAAACTGCGGCGGCCGCCTCCATTCCCTCTGTCATCGTCAGCGCGGTGGGCTTCTTCACCGCCACCTTCGGCGTGGGCGTCTACTCGAATATCGGCATCATCAGCACCTTCTGCAACCTGATGGCCAGAGGCGCGCTGATCAGCATGGCCACCGTCATTCTGGTCGTGCCGGCACTGTTCATGGCCTTCGATAAACTTATCTGCAGGACCACGAAGGGTCTCCGGCCTAAGGATCTCGCGGCGGCAGGGAAAGGAGAAACAGTAGAATGAGGGGTTTGAACGAGAAACGAAACGAATTCGGCAGGAAGGCCGGCGTGCTTTCCCTGTCCCTGGTCCTGGCAGTGAGCCTGGGCCTGGGCGTGAACGCCTACGCCGGGCGGCCCGCCTCTGCGGAGACGAAGACGGCCACCCAGAAGGCGGTGGAAAAGAATTTCCCGGAGATCGCCCGGCAGACGGCCGCGAAGACCAGCGTCAAGCAGGGGACCGTCTCGAAGGACGAGACCGCCTACGTGGTCATGGACGCGGACGGGGGCTCATCCGAGGTCACGGTGAATGAGTGGCTGAAGGGCCTCCAGAAGGGGGAGGTGAAGGACACCTCCACGCTGAAGGACGTCGAGAATGTTTCCGGTGATGAGAAGTTCAGCCAGGACGGCGACGCCCTGACCTGGACCTCGAAGGGAAAGGACATCCAGTATAAGGGGTCCGCGGACGCGTCCGACCTGCCGGTGACGGTGGCGGTCAGCTACTATCTGAACGGAAAGAAGGTCTCCGCCTCGGAGATCGCCGGCAAGTCCGGAAATGTGGAGATCCACTTCGATTACAGTGTGAACCGGATGGAGATCACCGGCTCGGGCGGGAACGGCTATACCATTCCCCATCCCTATACGATGGCCAGCGGGGTCATGCTGGACGATGACCATTTCAGCGATGTGACCGTCTCGACCGGTAAGGCTGTGAACGACGGCAGCAAGACCGTCGTCGTGGGCATCGCCTTCCCGGGCCTGAAGGACAGCCTGGGGCTGAACACGGCCGGTCTGGACATCCCGGAAAGCGTGGTCGTGAAGGCGAAGACCGATAAGTTCACCATGGATGGGACCTATTCCGTGGCCCTTTCCGGTCTCCTGGCCGACCTGGACACCGGGTCCGCCTCCAGTAAGGTCACGTCGAAGGTCGAGGAGCTGGAGTCCGGCCTGACGGAGCTGTCAGACGCTTCGAAGGAGCTGGTGAACGGCACCAATAAGCTGAAGGAAGGTACCGCTTCCCTGAAGGACGGCACCAGCCAGCTGTCAGACGGAACCGGGACCCTGGCGAAGGGCGCCGGCAGCCTGATCACCGGAGCGGACAAGCTGAACGTGGGCGCCGCGCAGCTCTACGCGGGCACCCAGAAGCTCGTGACCGGCGGCGGCAAGCTGCAGACCGGTGCCAATGAGCTGATCGCAGGTCTCGGAAAGCTCAGCGCCAACAGCGAGACCCTGCGGTCCGCCACTGACCAGCTGGAGAACTCGATCTTCTCAATGGTCACTCAGACCCTGCAGGAGACGCTGAAAACGCAGTACATTGCGGCCGGGATGTCAGAGGACGACGCGAAAAAAGCTGTCAGTGATGTCGTTCTGACTCCGAAGGATTATACTCAGAAACTGAGTGAGGTAGCGGGAAAGAGCCTGACCGCCGCGACGACCGCAGCGAAGAAAGAACTGTTGACTCAGACGAAGGCCGGCGTTGAGGCGATTATTAAGAGTAAGGGCCTGAATCTTTCTGACACACAGATTGACACCCTGAGCCAGACGATCGTTTCCCTGGCTTATATGGATTACACGGCGGCCCATTCGGGCGGCGTCACGACGATTTCCGAGAAGGCCGCTCAGGAGCAGATTCAGACCAGCAGTCAGAAGGCGATCCTGGGAATGACCGTCGCGACTGGCGTCCAGAAGATCCTGTCTGACTCTAATATGAAAACAGCGATCGTCCAGCAGCTGCAGACCACAGATCAGGATAAGATCACAGCATTCGCGGTCTCCATGGTCCTGGCTCAGCAGCAGGGTGTCACAGATCCGACCCAGCTCATGCAGGCGGCTGGGAAGATCTATAGCGCCGGAGGTTATCAGGAGGCGGTAAAAGCGATGACTGAGCTTCAGACCGCCCAGAAGAACGCCGATACGAATGTCACCGCCTTCGCGGCGAAGGTAGCCGCGGGCAGCGACGCGCTGGTGAATGGGAACAAGCAGCTGAAGGCCGTCCAGGCCCAGCTGGATCAGGTCGTCTCCTACTGCAACGGCGTCCGGACCTACACAGCCGGTGTGGATTCCGCCTACGCGGGCAGTCAGAATCTGACCAGCGGCGTGAAGGAACTGAACAACGGCATCAGTAAGGTCAATGACGGCGCGAAGCAGCTGGCGGACGGGACCAAGTCCCTGGCTGGTGGCGCCAAGCAGCTGTCTGACGGCGCGTCTAAGGTCGACGCGGGCGCCAAGAAGCTGGATTCCGGCGCGTCCGACCTGGATAAGGGAGCCGGCGAGCTGGCCGCGGGCATGTATAAATTCGACCGGGACGGCATCCAGAAGCTGGTCTCTTCTCTGAACGCGGCCCAGCTGAAGAATGTGGCCAACCGGTTCGACGCGGTGACCGCCGCGGCCGACCGCACCTACTTCATCGGCGGGGTCTCGAACGGGATGACGGGCGAGTCCAAGATCATCTATAAGACCGATGAGGTGAAATAACTCAGCCAACAAGAGTTCCTGCAGGTGCGCAGGACATGTTTCTCCTGGCAGCGCCGGCTTCGGCCGGCGCTGCCGCTCTTTCTTTTTGCTGTGCGCTTATGCTATAATGATGATGTCGGAGAAATAATGTAAAGGGGGGATAGCTTGTCCGTTCGATTATCCGATCATTTCACTTACGCGAAGCTTCTGAGGTTCGTTCTGCCGTCTGTGGTGATGATGGTCTTTACGTCCATCTACAGCATGGTGGACGGGCTTTTTGTGTCCAATCTCGTGGGAAAGACTGCCTTCGCGGCCATCAATCTGGTCATGCCGCTCGTGTTCGTCGTGACCGCCTTCGGCTTCATGCTGGGCGCCGGCGGCGCGGCCCTGACCGGCAGGCTCCTGGGAGAAGGGAAGACGAAGGAAGCCAATGAGGCCTTCTCCATGTTCATGTGGGTGATCCTGATCTCCGGTACGGTCTGCGGCCTTATAGCGCTGATCGTTGTCCGGCCGGTCTGTGTCTTCCTGGGCGCCCGGGGAAAGCTGCTGGAATACTCGGTGCTGTACGCCCGCATTAATCTTTTGTCCGGGCCCTTCTATATGGTCGATGTGGCCTGTCAGAGCTTCTACAGCACAGCGGAGAAGCCCAGACTGGGCCTTTTCGTCACCGGCGGCACCGGGGTTCTGAATATCTGCCTGGACGCCCTGTTCATGATGGTCTTCCACTGGGGACTGGCGGGGTCGGCCGTCGCGACCACCCTGTGCGAGATCCTGGGCGGGATCGCGCCTTTTCTCTATTTCTCCCGGCAGAATTCCTCCAGGCTCCGCCTGGTCCGGACCCGAATCCGGTGGAAGATGGTCCTGAAGGCTGGCTGGAATGGGATGAGCCAGTTTTTGTCGAATATCTCTTCTCAGATCGTCCAGGTGGTCTTCAACTGGCAGCTCCTCCGCATGTTGGGCGCGGACGGCGTCGCGGCCTTCGGGGCCATCCAGTACCTGTATTTCATCTTCAGCTCCATCTTCATCGGCTATTCGCTGGGGGCGTCCGCCCTGGTCAGCTACCATTACGGGGCCCAGAACCAGGCGGAGCTCAGGAATCTGAGGCGGAAGAGCCAGGTCATCATCTGCGTCACGGGCCTCCTGATGTTCGCCATCGGACAGACCGGGTCCGGGGCGCTGACGGCCATGTTCGCGTCCCATGATCCCGCTCTCCAGGGGATGATGAGGCATGCCCTCCGGATCGTCTCCTTCGGCTTCCTGCTGGTAGGGATGAACCTGTTTGGGGCCGCTTTCTTCACGGCCCTGGGAGATGGGCTCATCGCGGCCGCCCTGTCCTTCGCCCGGGCGATCGTCTTCGAAGTGGGCTTCGTCCTCCTCCTGCCTAGGCTCCTTCAGACCGATGGCATCTGGACTTCCATTCCCGCGGCGGAGCTGGCCTCCTTCCTCCTGGTACTCTTTTTCCTGATCAAGGAGCGGAAATATTACCGATATTGAGCGCGGAACTATCTGAAAGTTATTGAACACAGAACTGCCTGAAAATATCGGAAAAACAATATTGCTATCCGGTGGGATGAATGCAATTTGTTTATTCGGTGAAGATTTCGGGCGGTTTGTGATGTATTGGTGACAAAAAGGTTGACTTTCTGTTAAGATCTGCCTAAGATTATTTATGGTATCTAACCGGGACCCTGTCTGCGAAGGAGGAAGCGAAGGGATGAAAACATCGGAGTATCTGGACAGGCTGCTGGCGAATTACGCCGGAACCTTTGACATCTACCCGGAATGCGAGCTGGGCGGTCATCGGTATTCAGCCTTCGGCCAGTTCTACTCCCAGGGCGATAAGTATGTACTGACGAAGAAGGCTAAGCTCTGGACCGTGAAGGAGCATGAATACGTCCTGTTCGTGGAATGCGGGCAGGTGACGGAAAAGCTCCTGGATCAGGTTCGGGACGCGATGGAGAATGTCCTGGAGCCGGATTTCGTCAGAAGGGGAGAGAAGTATCCGGAGAAGGATCACATGAACTCCTACCTGACCGCCGTTTTCATCTCGGAGAAGGCGCCCACACCACAGGTCCGCGGACTGATCAGGAAGTTCCGTTTCGTGCGGAATTACCTGTTTACGATGCGTGGCCGGGCGGAGGGCCGTCTGATCTGCGTGGATCTGGAACAGGAAGGCATCTGCGCCAACCCGGCGTCGAAGGCGCTTCTTCCCTTATACAGGAAGGTGTTCAGCGATGTCCGGCTTGGCAGGATCGGGTTTCGGAAAGCGGTGGAGCAGGGCAGGGCGCGCGCCTGTTCGGGCGTCCCGACCGTGAGGCCCGCCGACTGAGATATCGGATCGGTATTATTTTTATTCATTATTATAGGGGGGGAATTTAAATGAATTCTGCGATTCTTCTGATCCTCGCCGCTGTGGTTCTGGTCATCGGCTACATCTTCTATGGCGGATGGCTGGAGAAGAGCTGGGGGATCGATCCGAACAGAGAAACACCTGCCCATACGATGGAAGATGGCGTGGACTATGTGCCGGCGAAGGCGCCGGTCCTGATGGGCCACCACTTCTCGTCCATCGCGGGCGCGGGCCCGATCAACGGCCCGATCCAGGCAGCCGTCTTCGGCTGGGTCCCGGTCATGCTGTGGGTGCTGATCGGCGGCGTTTTCTTCGGCGGCGTCCATGACTTCGGCGCCCTGTTCGCTTCTGTTCGTCATAAGGGCCAGTCCATCGGTGAAGTCATCGACGATACCATGGGCATTAAGGCCAAGCGGCTCTTCATCGTATTCGGCTATCTGGTCCTGGTCCTGGTGGTCGCGGCCTTCGCGTCCATCGTCGCCAGCACCTTCGGCAACACGAACGCCATGGGCGTGAAGCTGGAAGGCGCCACGCTGGCGGCGAACGAGTCCACGGCCATGATCTCTCTGCTGTTCATCGTGCTGGCCATCATCTTCGGCCTTCTGGTTTACAGAAGAGGCATGGCGGTCCTGCCCGCCAGCATCCTGGGCATCATCGGCATCTGCATCATCGTGGCGATCGGACTGAACTGGCATCCGCTGTCTCTGTCCTATAACGTCTGGATGTGGGTCCTGGGCCTGTACATCCTGGTTGCTTCCGTCACGCCGGTCTGGATCCTGCTCCAGCCCCGTGACTACCTGAGCTCTTTCCTGCTCTACTTCATGATCATCGTGTCCTTCGTCGGCATCGTCGGCGCGGCCGTGACGGGCCACGGTCACCTGGACATCCCGGCCTTCTCCGGGTTCTCCAACATCCCCAACCAGGGGAACGGCATCTTCACGACCGGCACCCTGTTCCCGGCCCTGTTCGTCACCATCGCCTGCGGCGCTGTCTCCGGCTTCCATTCGCTGGTTTCCTCCGGGACCACCGCCAAGCAGATCAACAGTGAGAAGGACGCCAAGCCCATCGGCTACGGCGCCATGCTGATTGAGTCCCTGGTGGCCATCATCTCCCTGTGCGCGGTCGGCTATGTCTGGAAGGACGTGAACCTGGCTCAGTCCAAGATTCCTTCTCCGACGGCTGTCTTCGCCAGCGGCATTTCCAAGATGATCGGTTCCTTCGTGGGCAGCGCCCATGTGGAGAGCGTGGCCTACAGCATGCTGATCCTGGCCGTCTCCGTCTTCTGCCTGACCTCCCTGGATACCGCGACCCGTCTGGCCCGGTATATGTTCCAGGAGTTCTGGCTGGAGAAGGGTCAGACCATTCAGGACACCACCGGCTATAAGAAGGTCCTGACCAACCCGTATGTGGCGACGGTCATTACCGTCATCCTGGGCGTCGGCCTGGGCATGACCGGATACAGCAAGATCTGGCCGCTGTTCGGCGCCGCCAACCAGCTGCTGGCCGCCGTCGGCCTCCTGGCTGTCTGTGTCTGGCTGGGCAGAATCGGCAGGAAGAACGGTATGTTCTACATCCCGATGACTTTCATGCTGATCGTGACCATCACCTCTCTGTTCCAGACCATTAAGGCCAAGTTCGCGGCTGCCGCCGCCGGCATGGATCCGACCTGGTCCTATATCCAGGCCATCATCGCCATCGTTCTGGTGGTTCTGGCCGTGGTTCTGGCGGTCATGAGTTATAAGACCCTGCTGAGCGAGGGGAAGAAGGAGAAGGCCGCGTAAACGGCTGATCCTCCGGACCTCGCGAATGATTGAAAGGCGATAAGGAAGGAGCCCTCCGAAGCGAACGCTTCGGGGGGCTCCTTCCTTATATTATGAGGTGATCTGGTTTTCAGGAACGCGGGGGAGCTGCTCCTATACGATGCCCTGGGCCATCATGGCTTCCGCGACCCGCTCGAAGCCAGCGATGTTCGCGCCGGCCACCAGGTTGTAGCCCAGGCCGTAGCGCGCGCTGGCTTCTGCGGCCAGCCTGTGGATGTTGATCATGATGTCTTCCAGCTGCCTGTAAACGTCTTCCGCCTTATAGAAGGTATGACCGCTGTCCTGGCCCATCTCGATGCAGGAGCAGGCCACGCCGCCGGCGTTCGCCGCCTTCGCGGGACCGATGATGACGCCGTGCTCCTGGAGGTAGGCGATGGCTTCGTTCGTGGTCGGCATGTTGGCGCCTTCGCACAGGTAGCGGCAGCCATTCGCCACCATATGCCTGGCGTCGTCCAGGGTGATTTCGTTCTGGGTGGCGCAGGGGATGTAGATTTCCGCCGGAACTTCCCAGGGCTTCCTGCCTTCCACGTACCTGGCCTCCGGATATTTCTCCGCGTAGGGCCTGCAGCTCCGGTGGCCGGAAGCGCGGAGCTGAAGCAGGTAGTCCTCCTTCTCCCCGGAAACGCCGGACTCATCCAGGACATAGCCCGCGTGGTTGGAAATGGTGATGACCTTCGCTCCCAGCTCGTTCAGCTTCTTGATGGTGCCCCAGGTCACATTGCCGTAACCGGAGACCACAACGGTTTTGCCCTTCAGGTCCTCTCCGTTATGCTTCAGCATCTCGCGGAGGAACCAGGCCACTCCGTAGCCGGTCGCTTCGCTTCTGCCCTGGAGGCCGCCGGTGGTGAGGGGCTTTCCGGTCAGGACCCCTTCATAGCGCCTGGTCAGCTTCTTATACATGCCGAACAGGTAGCCGATCTCCCGGCCGCCCACACCCAGGTCGCCCGCCGGAACGTCGGTGTTTGGCCCGATGTGTGAATACAAAGCCTGCATGAAGGCCTGACAGAAGCGCATGATCTCCCCGTCAGACTTCTCGCTGGGGTCGAAATCCGCGCCGCCCTTGCCGCCGCCTATGGGGAGGCCGGTCAGGCTGTTTTTAAAGATCTGCTCGAAACCGAGGAATTTCAGGATGCCGGGATAGACCGTCGGGGAGAAGCGAAGGCCGCCCTTATAAGGGCCGAGGGCAGAATTGAACTCGAACCGGTAGCCCGTGTTCACCTGGACCCTGCCCTGGTCGTCTACCCAGGGGACTCGGAAGGAGATAGCCCGCTCCGGCTCGACCAGACGCTCGACGACGCCGGCTTCCAGGTATTCCGGATGCGCCTCCAGAACCGGCTCCACAGAGGTCAGGACTTCGCTGACCGTCTGGAGGAACTCAGGCTGGTGGGGATATTTCTCTTTTACGCGCTGGATGTAATTGTCTGCGATCTTGTTCATATTCGTGGAACCGCCCTTCATAAACTTGTGCTAATGAACATTAAAGATTGTAACATCGCTCAAATCGTTTGTAAAACAAATACGCGGAAATAATCAGGAATTTTTTAAAGAACAAAAAAACGCGCCCGCGCGAAATCGCGCGGACGCGTCAGAAGACGGTCTTCGAAGGACCGGGGAAGGGCCGGCCGGCAGGACGTGCCGGCGGCCCTTCCTCCGGCGGGCGGTCCTCACTTCTTCAGCAGGAGCCCGATGTCCACAGAATCGTCCCGCCGTCCCCGGAAGAGGGTTCCGATATCCTCTCCGCCCAGGATCTTATGGATATTATGGAAGTCGCCGCCGTTCGCGATGACCATGTCCGCCCCGGCGGTCACGGCGATCTGGGCGGCCTGGAGTTTCGTCGCCATCCCGCCGGACCCGGTCCCGGTCTCTGTGTCCTTCCCCATGGCCATGAGGCTGTCGTCGATCCCGTCCACATAAGGGATGAACCGGGCCTGGGCGTCCTTCCGGGGGTCGTCGGTGTAGAGCCCGTCGATATCCGACAGGAGGATGACCAGGTCGGCGTCGACCAGGCGGCCGATGACGGCGGCCAGCCGGTCGTTATCCCCCAGGGTGTCTAAGGCGTCGATCTCGGAGGTGGCGATGGTGTCGTTCTCGTTCACCACGGGGATGGTGCCCATGCGGAGAAGAGCGTTGAAGGTGTTTCTGGCGTTCTCCCGGGCGGTCTGGTTCAGTACGATGCTCTTCGTCAGCAGGATCTGGGCCGCTGTCTGACCGTAGGAGGAGAATAATTTCTGGTAGATCATCATCAGTTTAGCCATGCCCACAGCGGAGCAGGCCTGCTTCTCCGCGATGGTGGCGGGCCGGTGGTCCAGACCCAGGGCGGCCCGGCCAGCGGTGATGGAGGCGGAGGTGACCAGCACCACGTCCTTTCCCCGGTTATGAAGGTCCGCCAGCTCCCGGGTCAGGACCTCGATCTTGATCAGGTCCAGCCGGTTGGTCTCCCGGTGGGTGAGGGAGGAGGAACCCACTTTCACGATGATCCTGTGGCTGTTCTTCAGCAGGGCCCGGCGGGCGGCGCCCTGCTTGTCTTTCATGATTCTTTCGTCCATGGATATGCCTCTTTTCATGGTGATTAAGAATTAGTTTAACATTTTTTATGCTATAATAACAGCGTAATTCTGTCCGGGACGGGCCCGGGCGGGCCGGCGGGGCGGCGGCGCCCTGACAGGGGCGGGAACGCCCGCAGGAACGGGACGGCAGGTCCCGGAAGGGGGAGAGAATGATCTCGAAAGCGATGGAGCCTTTAATCCATAATAATTCCGCGGTAAGAGCCATGTTCGAGGAGGGCAAGCAGATGGCCGCGAAGTACGGGGCGGAGAACGTCTACGACTTCAGCCTGGGCAATCCGAACCTTCATCCGCCGAAGGAAGTGAAACAGGCCATCCTGGACATTCTGGACACTGAGGATCCGCACCGGGTCCACGGCTATATGTCCAACGCCGGCTTCGAGACCACCCGCCAGGCTGTGGCGGAGAACCTGAATAAGCGGTACGGCAGCCATTATACGATGGAGAACATCATCATGGTGGTGGGCGCCGCTTCCGGCCTCAACATCCTGCTGAAGACCATCCTGGATCCGGACGACGAGGTCATCGTCTTCGCGCCATTCTTCGTCGAATACCGGAATTACGTGTCCAACTACTACGCCAGGACCGTTGTGGTTCCCCCCAGTCCGGAGACCGGTTTTCTTCCCCGGATGGACGCCTTCGAAGAGCGGATCACCCCGAAGACGAAGGCCGTCATCATCAATACCCCGAACAACCCCACCGGCGCTATTTATCCGGCGGAGACCCTGAAGGCCATCGGGGAGGTCCTGGATCGAAAGTCGAAGGAGATCGGCCACCCCATTTACCTGATCTCCGATGAACCCTACCGGGAACTGGTCTACACCGATCAGGAGGTTCCTTTCGTGCCGGATTACTACACCAATACGCTGATCGGCTATTCCTTCAGCAAGTCCCTGTCCCTGCCCGGTGAGCGGATCGGCTATGTGGTCATCCCCTCCGAGTCTGACAACGCGAAGGAATTCATCGAGGCGGCCACCATCGCCAACCGTGTCTCCGGCTCGGTGAACGCCCCGTCCCTGATGCAGCTGGTCATCGAGCGCTGCCTGGACGCGCAGGTGGATGTGCCGTATTATAAGAAAAACGCCGAGGACCTCTACCGGATTGTGACAGAGGCCGGCTTCCAGTGTGTCCGCCCCCAGGGCGCCTTCTACCTGTGGGTGGCGTCCCCTGTGGCGGACGAGAAGGAATTCGTCCAGGCCGGGAAGGAAGAGCACCTGATCATGGTGCCCGGCAGTTCCTTCGCGGGACCTGGCAATGTCCGGCTGTCCTTCTGTGTCAGCAACGACATGATCCTCCGGTCTGAGCCCGCCTTCCGGGCCCTGGGGAAGAAATATTTCGGCTGAAGCAGGAAAAGACGCTTATCCAGATCACTCCTACAGATATGAAACGAGGATCGCCTATCGGCGATCCTCGAGTTTTCTTCTGTGGAACGGCTGACGCGTCCGTTTTTTCATAAGGCGGCGTTTTCCGGCCGTCTGTTCGCCCCTGGCGGGGGCTTTCCTCCTGGCGGGCGGCTACAGGTGGTCGACCGAGTGGAAGGGACCCTTCTCCTCCCTCATGAGCTGGTTGAGCTCGTGGCGGCGGACCGGCGTATAGAGGGCGCCGACCCCGAAATTAAAGGCCCGGAAGCCCCAGGTGGTGGCGAACCAGTTCCGCTTGTTGTGGGACCTCAGGAATTCCCGCTCCTTGCCTCCGAAGGCGGCGATGCCGCCCTCCCGAATGGCGTCGATCATGTCCTGGGCGGACGTGATGTCCCGGTCGAAGTCAGTGAAGCAGGTGCCGGCGTAGATGGCCTTATGGGCGTCCGACCCGCCGACGCAGGGCAGGTCATAGCGGTCGGCCAGTTCCCGGGCCATGGCGTTCGCTGAGACCTTCTCACAGGTATTCATGCCCTCAAGGAAGTCGAATTCCCGGAAAAGCCAGGGATCCTTCTTCAGCTTGCGGAAGAACATGGCGCTGGAGCTCCGCATCCCGAAGGGATGGGCCGGCCCCAGGACACCGCCCATCCGGTGGACGATCCTGGTCAGCGCTTCCACCCCCATGCCCCGGTAGGTCAGCAGGCGGATGTTCACGTCGTCAGGGACGATGACCAGGAAGTGGCCGGAATCCCGGGTGTCATATTCCACGCCCCGGATCACGATGACGCCCTCCGGCATCTCGTCCCGGTGGGCCGCCCAGTAGTCGTAGCCCCCGTAGGAGTCATGGTCGGTGGCCAGCATGCCGCCGAAGCCCTTCTCCTTAATGATTTCCAGGTATTCGCGGATAGAGACCCGCGCGTCGATGGACCCTTCCCGCGTGTGACAGTGCATATCGAACTTCATATTCAAGCCTCTGTATTCAGTTTACTCGACTGACCGTCCCGCGAAAAGGCGAATCTGAGAAAACTCATGAAAATCACATTTTTCGCTCGCGGCCCTATACGCAGGTATAGCCCCCGTCCACCGGGATCATGGCGCCGGTGACGTAGGAGGTCTCCCGGGCGGCCAGGAAGATGGTGCAGGTGTCCAGCTCCCGGGGATGGCCGTAGCGGCCGGCCGGGATGACCATGTTGGCGTAGGCCTTGAAATCCGGGGAGTCCAGGGTGTTCTGGGTCAGAGGATTATTGAAGAAGCCCGGGCAGATCGCGTTGACGGTGATCCCCTTATCGCTCCATTCCGCGGCCAGGGCCCGGGTCATGTTGACCATGCCCCCCTTCGCGGTGTGGTAGGGGGTGGAGCCGGCGACCTTCGTCCCAACCAGGCCGTAGATGGAGGCCACATTGATGATGCGGCCGTAGCGGCGGGGGAGCATGGAACGGTTGGCCACGGCCCGGGTCACCCGGAAGGCGCCGAACAGGTCGATGTTCAGCTCATGGATGAACTGTTCGTCTGTCATGTCTTCCGCGGGCATGATTTCGCCTACGCCCGCGTTATTCACCAGGATGTCGATCCGGCCGAACCTGTCCATGACCTCGTCCACCGCCTGATCCACCGCGTCGGTGTACGTGATGTCGCAGGCGATGGGATAGGTCTCCACGCCGTAATCGAAATCGAGCATCTGGGCCACCTGATCCAGCTTCTTCTTCCGCCTCGCCAGCGGCACGATGCTGCAGCCCTGGTTGGCCAGCGCCTTCGCCATCTCCACGCCGTGCCCGGCGGAGCAGCCGGTGATCAGCGCGACCTGTCCCTTCAGATCAAAGAATGTCCGTTTCATTTCTCGCCCCCTATGGCTGTTCTTCCATCAGGTTATACATATTAATCATAGCTGAATGGGCAGCCGGTTTCAAGCCCGGTCCTTCCTTGGTTCCTTTCTGTAGCGGATCGCCTTCACGATCTGGATGATCAGGGTAGGCAGGAAGCTCAGGATCCAGACATAGAGCAGGAGCCGGGGATTGAGCTGGCTGACCCCGAAGGCGGAGCTGAAGAAGGGCATCAGGAGGATGCAGTGGAGGAGGAGGGCCCCCAGGGCGAAGGCGCCGATGGAATAGACGTTGCTGAACAGGCCCAGGCGGAAGATATTCTCCCGGCCCCGGCAGTTGAAGCCGTGCCAGAGACGGGCCAGGCAGAGGGTGGCGAAGCTCATCGTGGAGGCCGTCACCCCGTTCAGGGAAACGCCGGTGATGTGGAACGCGTCCAGGACGGCTTTGTCCGCCCCCAGGCCCAGGCGGAAGGCCAGGATGGTGGCGACCGAGATCAGGAGACCGGTGACGCCGATCTCCGCCAGGGTGGGCCGGTTCAGGACGGATTCCTCCCGGGACCTGGGCTTGTCCAGGATCAAAGCCGGGTTCAGGGGCTCCATGCTGATGGCCAGGGCCGGCAGGCTGTCGGTGATCAGGTTGATGAAGAGGAGCTGGACGGCCGTGAAGGGGACGGGCAGCCCCAGGAGGGAGCAGTAGAGGACCGCTGCGATGGCCGCGGCGTTGCCGGACAAAAGATATTTAATCGCGTTCTTAATGTTCGTGTAGATGTTGCGGCCGTTCAGGACGGCCTTAATGATGGTGGCGAAGTTGTCGTCGGTCAGGATCATGGCGGCGGAGTCCTTCGCCACCTCGGTGCCGGTGATGCCCATGGCGATGCCCACGTCGGCGCTCTTCAGGGCGGGGCCGTCGTTCACCCCGTCGCCGGTCATGGCGCAGATCCGTCCCTGGCTCTGCCAGGCCCGGACGATCCGGATCTTATTATCCGGGGAGACCCGGGCGTAGACGGAGATCTGGGGCAGCTTCTGAATCAGTTCCTCCTCGGACATTTCGTCCAGCTCCGGGCCGGTGACGGCCAGGTCCCCTTCCTTCATGATGCCGATCCGTCTGGCGATGGCGGAGGCGGTGACCTTATGGTCGCCGGTGATCATGATGGGCCGGATGCCCGCGGCCTGACAGTCCCTCACGGCCTGGGCGGATTCCTCCCGGGGCGGGTCTACCTCCGCCAGGAGTCCGATGTATTCCAGATCATACTCATCCTCCAGGCCGATCTCGGTCTGGCCGCCCATGTCCTTCCGGGCGAAGCCCAGGACCCGGAGACCGTTCTCGGACAGCTTCCGGTTCTCCTTCGCGATCTGCTCCTTCATCTCCGGCGGCAGGGAGGGCGCCCGGTCCAGGATCACGTCAATGGCGCCCTTCGTGTACATGACATATTCGCCGTTCACCAGGTGGAGGGTGCTCATGAGCTTCCGGTCAGAGTCGAAGGGGACCTCGGCCAGGCGGGGATAGGCGGCCAGCCTGGCGTCGAGCTCCTCCCTCCCGTTGACGCTGATGAAATGGTCCAGGTAGGCGGTCTCGGTGGGATCCCCGGTATAGCCGTCCTCCACGATCTTCCCGTCGTTATTCAGGATGGAGGCCAGGAGAAGCTCCTCCTCCTTCCCGTCCACGGCGCTCTCGAATTCCACCGTCATCTTATTCTGGGTCAGGGTCCCGGTCTTATCGGAGCAGATGATGGACACGCAGCCCAGGCCCTCGACGGCGTTCAGGTCCTTCATGATGGCGTTCTGCTTGGCCATCCGGCCGGTCCCGATGGCCAGGGAGATGGTGATGATGGAGGAAAGGGCCTCCGGGATGGCAGCCACAGCCAGGGCCACGGCGAACAGGAGGGCGTCGGTGATGTGCATGCCCCGGTAGATGCTGAGACCGAAGACCAGGAGGCTGATCAGCATGATGGCCAGGGACAGGCGCTTGCTGAAATTGTCCATGGTGACCTGGAGCGGGGTCTTCCGCTCCTTCGTATCGTTCATGAGCTCCGCGATCTTCCCCAGCTCCGTGTCCTTCCCGACGGCGGTGACCAGGCAGGTGGCCCGGCCGTAGGTGACCAGGGACCCGGAGAAGACCATGTTCCGCTGGTCGCCCAGGGCGGCCTTCTTGATCTCCAGCGTGTCTGAGGTTTTCTCCACGCTGACGGACTCGCCGGTCAGGGAGCTCTCGTTGGTCTTCAGGGAGAAGCATTCCAGGATCCGGCCGTCTCCGGGGACGATGTCGCCGGCGTTCAGGGTGATGATATCCCCGGCCACCAGCTCCTCCGCCGGGATCACCTGGAGCTGGCCGTTCCGGATGACAGCGGCCATGGGGGAGGACAGCTTCTTCAGGCTGTCCAGGGACTTCCGCGCCCTGTAATACTGGACCGTGCCCAGGATGGCGTTCAGGACCAGGACCACCAGGATGACGATGGTGGAGGAACGGCTTCCGGTGGCGAAGGAGATGATGGCGGCGATGATCAGGATGATGACGAGCAGGTCGCGGAACTGGTCCAGGAAGACGGAAAGCATGCTCTTCCGCTTCTCTTCCTGGAGCTTATTGGCCCCGTACTCCTCCCGGTTCCGCCGGATCTGGTTCTCGCTGAGGCCGTCCAGGTTGCTGTTGAAGGCCCGGAGGACGTCCTCCGTCTCCATGTCATAATAGGTGTTTTCGAATGGGTCCATGTTTCTTCCTCCCCGGGGCGTCTGGTTCTGCCTGTTACGAAAAAGAGACTTCCAAGGCAGCTGAAAAACTGCCTTAAAAGTCTCGCTGTTTCAAGCTGCCGCGGGCTCCCTGCCGGGAACCGTACTGACGCGGACACCTGCGGCGCCTGGGCGCCGCCGCTACTCCCCTTTAAGTAGTTAGACTATACCACAGGGGGCGGGGCCGGCGCAAGGGGGCATTCGGGAGTTTGACAGTTACAATCGGATAAAATCGCTGTAAGCCTTGAAACGGCTTCTTTTTTTGTCAAATTTTTGGGATTTTGTTGT
>CACZTH010000023.1 GCA_902784035.1 uncultured Eubacteriales bacterium | reverse complement strand
CGGAACCCGGCCCGGGAGACCGGAAAACAGGCGGAGAAGGGGTTCGATCAGGCGCGTGTTCGACAGAATGAAAGGCATTTATGAAAGGCAGAACGGAAAGAATTATTGAAAGGAAGTGTGAAGATATTGGCTAATCAGAAGGATGAAAAAGTCATCGAAATGCCCGCGATGCCACAGGAAGGCGCTGCCGGCGATGCCCAGCAGGGGTCCTTTAAACGAGACTTAGGAAAAATGAATATCTGGGCCCTCGCCCTGGGGGCCATCATCGGATGGGGTTGCTTCGTCATGCCGGGGGTCAATTTCCTCCCGAAGGCGGGTCCCTCCTCCATCATCGGCATGCTGCTGGGCGGCGTTATTATGTCGATCATCTCTTTCAGCTATGGCTACTGCATCAAGCGTTATCCCCTGTCCGGCGGTGAGTTCGTTTACGCGGACGCATCCTTCGGCAAGGTTCACGCCTTTTCCTGCGGCTGGTTCCTGGTCCTTGGCTACTGGTCGCTGATCCCGCTGAACTCCACGGCCATCGCCATGGTCACCCGTTATATCATCCCCGGCGTTTTCCAGTTCGGCCACCTCTATACCATCGCCGGCTGGGACGTCTATGTAGGTGAGATCATGCTGGCCTGGATCTTCATCATCGGCCTGGGCTACATGAACGTCCGGGGCGTCAAGTCCGCAGGCTGGTTCCAGACCACGGTCGCCCTCCTGCTGGCCGGGTCTGTCCTGGTCTGCCTGATCGGCGTCCTGGTCAAGCATCCGGATATGAGCAACCTCCAGCCCTTCTTCGCGGAGATTAAGGGTGGAAAGGTCGTTTCGAAATCCGGTATCGCCTGCATGATCGCCATCGCCTGCTACGCTCCCTACTGCTTCGTTGGTTTCGACTGCATCCCCCAGGCGGCGGAGGAATACAACTTCTCCCATAAGGCGGCTCTGAAGATCATGATCGCCGCCATCATGGTGGGCGCCTGCATTTACGCCGCGGTCATCTTCATCACCGCTGTCGTGAAGCCCTGGGGCCCCATGATGCTGTCGAACCCGGACTGGGCTACCGGTGAGATGGTCCTGTCCTCCATCGGCTACTTCGGCGTCCTCCTCATGGGTGTCGCCATGCTGTGCGCGGTCCTGTCCGGCATGAACGCCTTCTATCTGGCAGGCAGCCGGCTCCTCTTCTCGATGTCCTACGCGGACGCGCTGCCCTCTTATTTCGGAGAGCTTCATAAGAAGTACGGTACGCCGGATAAGGCCACCTATTTCCTGATGGGTCTCTCCCTGGTCTGCCCGTTCTTCGGTCGTCAGGTCCTGTCCTGGATTGTTGACATGACCTGCGTGGGCGCGGCCATTGGTTTCACCTACACCTGCGCCACCGCGACCATGATGGCGAAGAAGGAAGGAAACACGAAACAGATGGTCATCAGCGCCATTGGCACTGTCCTGGCCGCCTTCTTCATCATCCTCTCCTTCATCCCGGGAAGCCCTGGCTTCCTGAGCAAGCCCTCCATGATCATCCTGGCCATCTGGATCATCCTGGGCATCGCCTTCTTCTTCAAGGTGAAGGACCGCTTCCTCCATGGCCGCTGGGAAGGCGTCTCGGTGGAAGACATCCTGCTTTCGAAGATGCGCGCGGACGGCAACCTGGATACCAGCGAGCTTGGCGCCGCCCACATCGAGCAGGAGATGGACGACGCCGCGGAATAACCGCAGCGAAGAGTCCTCATTAGATTCGAAGAAAATGATAAACGGCCGGTCCCGAAAGGGGCCGGCCGTTTTGCCGCGCGGGTGATCCGGTCTTCTGGATCTTCCGGATTGTCTATGGGTTCCGTCTTCTCTGTCAGGAAATCCGGATGGCCCGGGTGGAGGACCAGGAGGAGGTGACCTTCAGGGACCTGCCGTTCTGCTTCATTCCGGGATCCTTCGAAGTGCCGGCGCCGGTGATTTTCCCATTATAATAGGTGCGGACCCGTACATACCAGGTGCCCTTCTTCAGGGTTGGGGTTTTCAGGGACCGGGTCTTCCAGCCGGCTGCCCGGAGCAGTCTGGCGCTCCGGAAATCCTTCCGCCGGCTGTACTGGACCTCGTAGCCGGAGACGCCGCTCCGCCGTCCGCTCCAGGTGACCCTGAGGGACCGGCGGCCCCGTTTGAGACGGGTGACAGAACGGAGGCGGGTGGTCTGGGGACGGATCGTGAACGTGCGGACCTGGGCAGGTCCTGCGTAGGAGCCAAGGGGCGTGACCTGGACCGCGTATTTCCCGGGCAGTTTCCTGCCCGGCGCCCAGGCGGTCTTATAATTACGGGCGGCGAGCTTCAGGCCCCCGCTGTTCGTCACCCGGGCCTGCGGCCGCTGGGTTCTTCCGTTATAGGAATAGACGGTCTGAGAAAGCTGGACATTCACCTTCTGGGAGAGGGAAAGACGGCAGGTGGAGACCGCCAGATTATCATAGGTCACGGAGCAGGTCAGCGCGCCGGGCGCTGCGCCGGTCTTCCTGGTCACCGTGAGCCAGGGCTCGGCCTGTGACCAGGGATGGGTCAGGGTGAGGGGCGTGCCCGCGGGAAGGCTGACCTGGACCTTCAGGACCTGGGGCGCGTAGACGGCGGTCAGCTTTCCCGCGGCTGACCGCGCCGGCACCAGGTTCCAGGACGGGCTGTCGGTGAGGGCAGACACGGAGCGGAGGGAAGAGCCGGAACGCTGGGCCAGGAGGGCCTTTGTCCCCCAGGGGTCCTGGGCGCCCAGTTTCTTCCGGGTATTCCGCATATAGGACCAGCTGTAGCGGAACCCCCTGGCCTCCGGAAAATCGGCGAGCGAGATGTTCTTCTGGTGCCAGACATAGACGCCATCCGGATCCTGGGACTTGTCCAGGCGGCAGAACATATTACCGGTGTTCAGGTCGTAGTAATCGTGGCGGTGGGCCGGGCTGGGGTCGTCGTCCCAGGTGGGGTCGGTCTCATACCAGTAGCCGCCCAGCATAACCATGTTCCAGGCGTGGCCGCCGGAGCTGCCGATGGTCCCCTCGCTGTCCAGGGTGACTGTGAGGACGCCGGGAATGAAGATGGAGCTGATGCCGGCCTTTTTCAGAAGATAGAGGTAAGCCAGGGCGTAGCCATCGCAGACGGCCTTTTTCTGGACCAGGGCCCCGTAGGCGGTATGGGCGGCATGATAGAAGGGGGCATTGTCTTCCGCGGCGCTGTCCTCGTAGCTGACCCGGCTGATGAGCCGGTCGTGGATCTGGAGGGCAATGACCGGCGCGGGCTCGGTCAGGTCGATGTCGGACAGGAACTGGTCAGCGGCCTGGTCGAAGGCAGCCTGTTTTTCCTCCCAATCCGCCTGGGAGCTGAACAGGAAAATCCCGGTTCGGCCCTTCCCCGCGTTCGAGCCTGCCTTCTCCCGGGCGCCGGCGTAATCCAGCCGCAGCGACCAGCTGTAGCTTCCGTCTTCATTCGAAGCGGCCTGACGGACCACAGGCGGGTTTTCGACGCCTGCCATCCAGAGCCAGTAGAGCTCGGGATGGTCATAGAGGACGGACAGGTAGGCAGTGGTCCGGCTGTCGTCAGACAGACCGTCAGCCTCTCCGCTTTCCCCGGAGGACACATACTGGACGGAGGTTGTGGTGAAAGGGGTGGCGGCCGCCTGAAGGAGGGCGGCGTAGTAGGCCTTCTCCAGGGCGTTCAGCTGGCTGTAATAATAGCCGGTCTGGCTCTTCGTCAGCGCCTTCTGCGCCCGAAGGGACGCCCGCTTCCGCGAGCTGGCCTGGGGAGATGAGACGGAATGGACCGGCTGACGCATCGTGCCAGGAAGGCGGAAGTCACCGGGGGAATAGCGGCTGGGCAGGTCGGCCTGCCGTTTCAGGGCGACAGCCTGCCGGTCCCCCTTCCGGGGGACCGCGGTTTTCTCAGCGGCACGGACAGGGACCGCCGTGAAGGCGGTGGAAAGGAGAAGGACCAGGGAAAGGCCCAGGGTCAGGAGTTTTCGGCCAGGGCGAAACGGCAGCCGGCTCGCGCGGCGCGGGCAGCTCATTTCTCACTCTCCAGTTCTTCCGCCAGGGCATCCATTTCCTCGCGGAGCCTGAGATAGGGGAGGCCGATCACATTCTCATAGTCTCCATCGATGTGGTCCACATACCGGCAGAAGGTGCCCTGGATGGCATAGGCGCCGGCCTTATCATAGGGCTCGTCGGTGTCCAGGTAGGCGTTCAGCTGGTCATCGGTCAGAGAACGGATCCAGACCTCTGTGGTCTCACAGAAGACCCGCTTCTCCATCCGGCCAGCAGGAACCAGGGCGACGCCGGTCGCCACCAGGTGGCTGGTCCCGGACAGCTTGCGGAGGATCCGCTCCGCGTCCGCCCGGTCCTTCGGCTTGCCGAGGATCTCATCCTTATAGACGACGGTGTCTGCGGCGATGATCAGGGAACCCTCAGACGCGCCGCCCTCTGCCCGGACAGCGTCCAGGCAGGTAAGGGCCTTCTTCAGGGCCAGGTACATGACGGCGTCCCGGGGTCCGATGCCGGGGGGCAGGGTCTCGTCGATGTCGGCGGGCATGAGGACTGGCTCGATCCCGTGCCGTTTCAGGATGTCCTTCCGTCGGGGGCTCTGGGAGGCCAGGATGATGTTGGAAAAGCTGTTCAAAGAAAGCGCCTCTTTTCGTTGGTTCTGGGTGGATGCCCTGCCGCGGGATGAGTGCCATGACCCCGCTGGAGGATCCGTGTCAGTGACCCCCGGGACAGGGCTTCCGGGGCAGGCGGGCGGAACGGGCTTCGGGAATATTTTTCCCTTTCCCATAACGCCATCAGTATACCATAT
>CACZTH010000022.1 GCA_902784035.1 uncultured Eubacteriales bacterium | reverse complement strand
GGCATGATCACCCCGCCGATGGCGGTCAACCTGTTCGTCGCCTCCTCCATTTCGAAGAGCACGATCGGCCAGATCTCGAAGAAGATCCTCCCCTTCCTGGTAGTGGAGTTCCTGACGGTCCTGGTATTCACCTATTGTCCTGGAATCATCATGGCGCTTCCCAACGCCTTTGCCTAAGCGGAAGGTCGTTCGCGAATTTGAATGGCGTGAGCGTTCTAACTGAATAGTCTGACAGCGCCGGGCTCGTCCCGGCGCTGTTTATTTACCAGGGGATAGGGAAACAACTGATGCCGCTTCAGGTATTCCAGAGAATAACCATGTTTCACGAATATCCGCAGGTTTGTAGAATGTATTATGTATCCCGTATTACGCAAGTGGCAATCTTGACAATAAGGTGAATTCCGTTAAAATTAAGTTAGAAACAGCCGTAATATCGGTAATCAGGATCCATCACAGGAGGTGTTTCATTTTGACGAATGAGCAGATCCAGGAGAAAGCCAGGAAGCTCCGTTTCGAAGCGGTGCGGATGGTCTACGAGGGGAAGGATGGGCATCCAGGCCCGGCGCTGTCCATCGCTGACATCATCGCGACCCTTTACTTCGACATCATGCATATCGATCCGAAGAAGCCTGACCTTCCCGACCGGGACAGACTGATCCTTTCGAAGGGTCATTCCTGCCCGATTCTTTATGCTGCGCTGAATGAGCGCGGCTATTTCGAACCGAAGGTCGAGCATTTCAACCTTCGTCAGCTTGGAAGCAAGTTCCAGGGTCATCCCTCCATGCGGAGCACGGAAGGCCTGGACATGACCTCCGGCTCCCTGGGGAACGGCATCGCCGTTGGCTGCGGAATGGCCTTCGCGGCGAAGGCCCAGGGGCTTGACTATACGACTTATGTCATCACCGGCGACGGGGAGCTCCAGGAAGGCGTGATCTGGGAGGGCGTGAACACCGCCAGAGGCCGTGAACTGGACAACCTGATCGTATTCGTAGACAGGAACGGCTGGCAGAGCTATAAGAGCATCGATTACACGATTGGCCAGAATAATGTGGCGGACAGGTTCCGCGCCTTCGGCTGGCATACCCAGGAAATCTGCGGCCACGACATCGCGGCCATCAAGTCCGCGGTCACCATCGCGAAGAGTGTGAAGGGACTGCCCCACTGCATCGTCTGTGACGATATTAAGGGGAAGGGCCTGAGCTACATGGAGAATAATAACGCCTGGCATAAGGGCGTCCCGACGGACGAACAGTTCAGGATCGCTGAAGAAGAGCTGGGAGGTGCAGAGAAGTGACGGAATATAAGGGTACACGTGAAGCCTTCGCCGCGGCCCTTCTGGACATGGCGGAGGAGCATCCGGACATCGTGATGGTGTCCTCGGACTCTGTGAAGGCCATGCGGGCCGTCCCCTTCGCGGATAAATATCCGGACCGGTATCTGGAGTGCGGCATCGCCGAGCAGGGCGCCGTGGACGCGGCCGCCGGCATCGCCAGCTGCGGTCTGACCCCCTTCGTGGGGACCTACTGCGGCTTCCTGACCATGCGGGCCTGTGAGCAGATGCGGACCTTCGTAGGATATACGAACCTGCCGGTCAAGTTCGTCGGCGTGAACGCCGGCCTCCTGGGCGGCGAGCGTGAGGGCGTGACGCATCAGTTCTATGAGGACCTGGCCATCGTCTCCGCCTTCCCCAACTATAGCATCTTCACCCCGGCGGATCCCGAGCAGTGCTATGAGGCCGTGAAGGCGGCCTACGAGACCCCGGGCCCGGTCTACGTCCGGGCAGGCAGCGGCCGGGAAGTCGATGTCTATCCGAAGGGCGCTCCCTTCGCCAAGTCCGGCATCACGGTCCATCGTGAGTATGGCAGCGACGCGGTCCTGTTCTCGAACGGCTTCGTCCTCGACCGGGTCATTAAGGCGGCCGACCTGCTCCATGAGCAGGGTGTGGACGTCACCGCGGCGGACATTAATATCCTCTATGGGAAGGATCCCTCCGAGATTCTGAAGACCATGGCCATCTCCGACCAGCTCTTCACCGTGGAAGACCACAACATTAACGGCGGCCTGGGCTCCTACATCAGCCGGCTGGCCACCGAGAACAAGCCTGCTTTCGTGACCAGGATCGCGCTGACGACCTATGGAGAGTCCGGTCCCGCGAAGGAACTGGCGGACGCCTACGGCTACGCGCCGGAGGACATCGCGAAGAAGGTTCGGGAGAAGATCAGAAAGTAATAGAGAATCCGGCCGCCGGCGGGCGGTCATCAGAACGCGGGGAGAGGCTGTCTGCGGGCAGCCGAAAGCCGCGGGATAGAGCCGCTGTCAGGCGGCCGATATGAACAGCGCTTTTTCACCGGTTCCCGCCATGCCGGCGGGACCGTCTGAAAGGATATAACGTTTCACATTCTTGTGAGGAGGGAATCACAATGGGCAAGATTACTGTAACCGTCATGGGTGCCGGCGGAAAGATGGGGACCCGTACCAGCAACAACCTGGTCAAGCACCTCGATAAGTACGACGTGCTCCTCGTAGAGAACGCGCCGAAGGGCATTCAGGGCATCCACGACAGAGGTCTGGAAGTCACCCCGGTGGAGGAAGCGCTTCCGAAGGCGGACGTCGTGATCTTCGCGCTGCCCGATTCTTTGATCGGCAAGCTGTCTAAGGAATATGTCCCGATGCTGAAGCCGGGCACCGGTTTCCTGATCCTGGATCCGGCCGCCGCGGTGGCGAAGGAGCTGGAGCTCAGAGATGACTGCACCTTCGGTGTGGCCCATCCCTGCCATCCGTCCTTCCTGAAGGATCAGGATACGCCTGAAGCCCGCGCGGACCGTTTCGGCGGCGACGGCGGCCATCAGGACATCGTCATGAGTAAGATCCAGGGCGACGACGCGGTCTTCGCGGAGATGAAGGAAGTGGCCCGGCTCATGTACGCCGCGGATGAGGCTTTCGTCATGACCTCTGAGCAGATCGCCTTCCTGGAGCCCACCCTGGTCGAGATCCTGGGCGCCACCTGTCTGTACGCCATGGCGGAGACCGTGGATGAGGCGGAGAAGAGAGGCATCCCCCGGAAGGCTGCTGTCTCCTTCCTGACCGGTCACATCTACAACCTGACCTGCAACTTCCTGGGTTACATCCCGGGCAAGCCGCCGGTATCCGACGCCTGTAAGGTGGCCATCGGTCTGGGCGACCGTCTGGTCCTGAGAGACGACTGGAAGAAGATCTGGGACGACGATGTGCTGAATAGGGTCATCGCCACCATGCTTCATCCCGAGAATCCGAAGATCTGAGGAACCTGAGGACGAAGAATGAGAATACGCCAGGGCGCCGGCTGACCGGCGGAAACCGGGCGTAAACAGAAGGCCCCGAGGGACGCTCTCCTTATGAGAGCGGCTCCCCGGGGCCTTTGTTTTTTTGTTCGCGCCTCGTTCGGAGGGAACGCGGGTTACGGGCGTGGGTGTGCGCGCGGCTTGACTATGGCGGCGAGAGGACGTCAGTGCTCCTTCACGATAGGTTTGGTATGCCAGATGTAGTCGCCGTATTCCTTCACGCTTCGGTCGGCGGCGAAACGGGCCGCCATGGCGATGTTGGTGATGGCCATGCTGTTCCAGC
>CACZTH010000021.1 GCA_902784035.1 uncultured Eubacteriales bacterium | reverse complement strand
TCATTCCTGAAATTGTCTCCGTACCGCATCTGGTCCATGACTTCTTCCAGCACCTGGGCATAGACCGCGTGGTTCTCCTCCGGAAGGATGATGAGAGGCAGGCCAAGTTCCTCAGCCCGCTGGATCAGATCCCGGCTGACCGTCTCCCCCTTCTCCTGGCGGAAGACCACCAGCGCTGAGATCCCGGCCTGGGCCAGGGCGTCCAGGATCCTACCCTTCTCCGCCTCACTGCCGACCCCGGCGAAGGAGGTGAGGACCAGCTGTTCGCTGACCCCGTTCTCCCGCCTGGCTTCTTCCGCGGTCTGGGCGTCCATCACAGAGACGGACCGGACCCTGTTCTCGATGTTCCGTCTGCCGGCCGCCAGGATGCTGGGGGTCAGGGCCTCCAGCCCCAGGCAGTCATTCACCGTCATTTTCATCTTCAACTCCTCTGGGCGAACGGATTAAAGCCTGGACCCTCACTGGTCTTCTCTGCCATCCTCGCCCTTATTCTCTTCTTCTGCGCTGCCGACCTCCCAGGGCGCGGCATCCTCACCCTGGACCATCTGACCGGCTGGCTGGTCCTCTGAGACCGCCGGCTGACCCTGCGAACCCGCCGGCTGATCCTCCTGGGTCGTCTGCTGATCCTCCTGGGTCGTCTGCTGGTCCTCAGCCTGCCTCGCGGCCTCGGCCGACTGCCTGGCCTCCCGGGCCCGTTTCTCCTCCTGGGCCTTTCGGAGCTCCCGCTCGAAAGCGGCCCGTCTGGCCGCTTCCGCCTCTGTACGCTCCATCGGCGGGAATTCCTGCTGCGGCGTCTCCTGGGCCTCGTAGCCAGGGCTGGCATAGACCGATTCAGTCTCCCGCATCCGGTCCTCCTCCGCCTGGCGGATCCGGGCGGTCTCCTCCGCCTCTGCCGCGTTCTGGCGGCGGATCTCCGCCTCATGCTCCCGAACCTGCTTCTCCAGCCCTTCCGCGTCGACCGCTCCTGTATACAGTTCCTCGAACTGCTGGGCGTCCAGCGTCTCTACTCTGAGCAGAGCCTGGGCGACGACTTCCAGCTTCTCTCTGTTTTCTGACAAAAGTTTCTCGGCTCTGGCGTAGCCCCGCTCGATGATGTCGATGACCTCGTGATCGATCTCTGACGCGATCTCGTCAGAATAGGCCTTCGTCTTCGAGAAATCCCTTCCCAGGAAGACGTCGTCGGAATCATCGTAATTCACCGGGCCCAGTTTATTGCTGAAGCCATAGCGGGTCACCATCTGACGGGCGATTTCCGTAGCCCTCTGGATGTCGTTCGACGCCCCGGTGCTGATATCGTCTAAGGTCAGGGCCTCAGAGACCCGGCCGCCCAGCAGGTAGGCGATCTGGTCCTCCATGTCCTTCTTCGTCATGAAGGATTTATCCTCCGTAGGCAGGGACATGGTGAAGCCGCCGGCCGACCCTCTCGGAATGATGGTCACCTGGTGGACAGGGTCAGAGCCGGGGATGCTCCGCATGACGATGGCGTGGCCCGCCTCATGGTAGGCGGTGAGCCGCCGCTCCTTCTCGCTGATGATCCGGCTCTTCTTCGCGGGACCGGCCATGACCTTCGTCGTGGCCTCCTCGATCTCCGCCATCCGGATCCAGCGGCCGTTCCTGCGGGCGGTGATCAGGGCCGCCTCATTCAGCAGGTTCTCCAGGTCCGCCGGCGTGAAGCCGGGGGTCCTGCGGGCGATGATCTCCGGAGAGACCTCCTCCGAGAGAGGCTTGCCCTTCGAGTGGACACGGATGATCTCCTCTCTGCCCTTCACGTCAGGGATTCCGATCACGATCTGCCGGTCGAAACGACCCGGCCGCAGGAGGGCGGGATCCAGAACATCCGGCCGGTTGGTGGCCGCCAGAATGATGATGCCGGAATTCTCCGCGAACCCATCCATCTCCACCAGGAGCTGGTTCAGGGTCTGCTCCCGCTCGTCGTTGCCGCCGCCCAGGCCGGCTCCCCGCTTCCGGCCTACAGCGTCGATTTCATCGATAAAGACGATGCAGGGGGCGTTCTTCTTCGCCTGCTCGAACAGGTCCCGAACCCGGGAAGCGCCGACGCCGACGAACATCTCCACGAAATCCGAACCGGAGATCGTGAAGAAGGGGACGCCCGCCTCTCCGGCAGCCGCCCGGGACACATAGGACTTGCCTGTTCCCGGCGGGCCCACCAGAAGGATGCCCTTCGGGATCCTGGCGCCCACTTCATTATATTTCCGGGGATCCTTCAGGAAGTCCACGACCTCCTCCAGCTCCTCCTTCTCTTCCTTCAGGCCGGCCACATCGTCGAAGGTGATCTTCCGGCCCTCGCCCTTATACATCTGGGCCCGGCTCTTCCCGAACTGGAAGGCCTTCCCGTTTCCGCCCTGATTCATCATGACATAGAAAAGGAAACCCAGGGCGACCAGCATGAGAATGGTCGGAAGGAGGTTCAGGAAAATGGTCCCCCGATCCGGCGCGTTGGTCCGGACCACCAGCTTGCCCTCATCCATCTGCTTGAAAACGTACTTGTCTTCCAGCCACTGCACCTCCACGATGCTGTGGGCGTAGGCGTGAACCTTCTCATCCTTACTGATCGTCGCGGTGATCTTCAGGTTGGAGATGTTCAGCTCTGTGACCTTCCCCTCCTTCAGATACTTGGTCATCGTCGAGAACGCGACCTCCCGGTTGCTCATGCCTGCCGCCCCCTTCGAAAAATAGGCGACACAAATCACGACAGCCAGGATCACGAGGTACACGACGATGTTCTTACTGTTCTTTTTCAACGTCTATCCTCCTAATACCCTCTTTTCGCTCTTTCTGTTTTTTGTTGCGCGAACACAAAACAGCTAAGCTATTTTATCACAGGGCCCCAGCACTTGCAATGAAAAGGACTTTTTTTGTTTCAGATTTAACAGGATAACCCCCGGACCAGGCGCCGGAAAAACCCGGCGCCTGATCAGCGGGAAGAAAAAGAGCTTCCGCGCCCCGGAAGATCCCCCGGATCCGGTCCCGGTCCGCCCGGGGCACCTTCCGGTCGACGAAATAATCCTGGAGCTTTTTCCGCCCCCCGCCGGGCAGACGAAGAAAATCACCGGCCCGCCGGGTCCGGCAGACCAGGGGAAGGTCTCCGGCGGCGGGGACCTGGTCCCCATCGAAGGCGGCCCAGGATCCCCGGGGCAGAGACGACGCCCGCCGCTCCGCCTCAGCCCGGTCTAATAGACAGACGGTGAAGCCCGAAAGACCGGGGAGACCGTCTTCTTCCAGCTGATCGACGCTCTCAGACTGTCCGATCCTTTCCCCCGGCGAAGCGGAATCGGACAGTCCGCCCGGCCGCCCCGCCCCGGCAGGTCCGCGCAGGACCAGTTCCTCGTAGATCCGCTGACCCCGGCAGCCATGGGGCAGATCGATTTCCGCCGAGGGCCCGCCCTGGAGGAGCAGACTGTCGAGCCCGTCCAGGTGGGCCCTCGTCAGGTCCTCCCGAAGACCCAGCCGGCCCAGGGCAAGCCGGTATAAGCGGATCCGGACCGGCCGGGGGACTGTCCGAAGCTGGTTCCCATCCAGACGAACGCTGTCTGGGAACGCCGCGGGCAGCGCCTCTGAAGCTGGCGGAGCCACGTCCACGGCCGCGTCTGAAGCTGGCGGAGCCGCAGGGGACGCCTGCCGGGTCACCTTTGTCAGCGCCTCTGAAGCCGCCGCCTCGAAATATGCCCGGTCCTCCTCCGCGGCCTGACCCAGCCGGATCAATGCCTCCCGAATCCGGGGATTCACCGCCTCCATAGCCGGCAGAAGGTCCAGCCGGACCCGGTTCCGCCGGTAAGACGGATCCTGATTCGTCTCATCTTCTCTGTGTTCCTGGCCCCGGGCCTGAAGGTCAGCCAGAATCTCCGCCTTCGAGACCCCTAAGAAGGGGCGGACCACCGCGAAGCCCTCCTCATCCGTCCGGCGCCAGGGCATGCCCGCCAGGCCGTCGGGCCCGGTCCCCCGGAGGATCCGGAGCAGGATGGTCTCCGCCTGGTCGTCCGCGTGATGGGCCAGGACGATCCGGATCTTCTCCCGGGACGCGCCTTCCGCTTCCAGAGCCCGGGCCGCCCGCGCGAAGGCCTGGCTCCGCCGCGTCCGGCCCGCCTCTTCCACCGTCAGCCCCTGGTCCCGGGCCGCCGCCTGACAATCGAACCGGTCCACTGTCAGGGGGACCTCCAGCCGGGCGCAGAGCGCCTCCACGAAGGCCTGATCCCCCTCCGAGGCCGCCCCCCGGAGCCCGTGGTTCACATGGACCGCCCGGAGAGTCAGCCCCATTTCCTCCTGCCAGTCCCGGAGGAAGAGGAGAAGGGCTGTGGAATCCGCCCCGCCCGAGACCCCCGCCACCAGGAAGTCACCGGGCCTGATCAGCCCCCGCGCCCGGGCCTCCGCCCGGACCTTCTCCCTCAGCATGCCGGGATCCCGTAGAAGCGGCAGCCATTGGCCCAGGTTACCCGCGCCACTTCTTCCTCCGAGAGGCCCTTCAGCTCCGCCACCTTCGCCGCCGTATACTTCACATAAGGGCTCATGTTCGGCCGGCCCCGGAAGGGCTCCGGGGTCAGATAGGGCGCGTCTGTCTCCACCGTCAGAAATTCCAGGGGGATCCGCTGGACCACCTCCCGGATCTTCCGGCTCTTCTTGAAAGTCACCGGTCCGCAGACCGAGATGGTGGCCCCGAGCCTGACATACTGGGCCGCGGTCTCCGCGCTGCCGGAAAAGCAGTGGATCAGGACCCGGCTGTCCGGGAGCTCTGTCCCATCCGGGCCCGGCCGGCGGGGGAACCAGGACTGTCGCTCCTTCGAGAAAGCGCCGTGCTCCTTCAGGATATCCATGGTCTCCTGCCCGGCCTCCCGGGAATGGATGACGATGGGCATGCGGAGCTCGTTGGCCAGGTCGATCTGCCGGCCGAACCAGGCCCGCTGGGTGTCCCGCTCGGACAGGTCATAGTGAAAGTCCAGGCCGATCTCCCCGATGGCCACCACCTTCGGGTCAGCGGTCAGCTCCCGGATCTGGCCCAGGATTTCCTCGGTCAGGTGCCGGGTCTCATGGGGATGATAGCCCACGGCGGCGTAGCACCAGGACCAGGTCTCCGCGTCCATGACCGCGAGAAGCGAGGTCCGCAGATCGCTGCCCGCGTCCACCACGGCGCCCACCTCCGAGGCCTCGATGGCCTGGGCCAGGGCCGCCCTCTCCTCATCGGTATAGTCTTCATTGATATGGGTATGCGCGTCGAAAAGCATCTTATCTCCTTCTGACAAAGGCCGCCCCGCGGAACGGTCTCCTCATCCGATATAGAAAATGCCGGCGATCTTCCGATCGCCGGCGTCTATTATCCCCTCATGGATCAGCCGACGGGATTTCCGTCCTCCGCGTCGGTGGTCACGATAGACAGCCGCTTTCCGTCATCCGCGAACAGCAGCATGCCCTTCGACTCCAGGCCCCGGAGCTTGCGGGGCTTCAGGTTGGCCACCAGGATGACCTTCTTGCCCACCATCTCCTCCGGCTTATAGTAATCCGCCACACCGGAGATGACCTGGCGTGCCTCATTGCCGACCCGGACCTGGAAGACCAGGAGCCGGTCCGCCTTCGGATGACGTTCTGCCTTCATGATGGTGCCGACCCGAAGGTCCAGTTTATCGAAATCTTCGATCTCGATCTCCGGCTTCAGCTCCACCTTCACAGCCTCCGCGTCGGCCTTCGCCTTCGCCTCGGCCATGGTCTTCGCCTTCACGGCCTCCAGCTCCGCCAGCTCCTTCTCGATGTCGAGCCGGGGGAAGAGAGGGGCGCCCTTCTGGACCGCCGCACCCCCGCCCACGCCTTCGAAGGTCAGGGCGTCGTCCCAGCGGACCGGCTGGCCGGCCAGGCCCAGCTGGACCCGCATCTTCTCGCTGGTGGTATGCATGAAGGGAACGATCAGGATGGAGACGATCCGGAGAGACTCTGCCAGGTTGTGAAGACAGGTATCCAGCTCTTCGGCCTTCTCCGGATCCTTCGCCAGGGCCCAGGGCATCTTCTCGTCAATGTACTTATTCGCCCGCCGGACCAGGACCCAGATGTCCTCCAGGGCCAGGTTGAAGCTGAACTTCTCCATATGAGCGTCCACCGCCGGCGCTGCGCCCAGGGCGGTTTCCCGAAGATCGCGGTCGGTCTCATCTTCCCCGCGGGCGGGGGGGACGACGCCGCCCCTGTACTTCTCGATCATGGCCACGGTCCGGGAGACCAGGTTGCCCAGGTCATTGGCCAGGTCATAGTTCATGCGCTTCAGCATGACTTCATTCGTGAAGACCCCATCCTGCCCGAAGGTATATTCCCGGAGCAGGAAGTATTTCAGGGCATCGATCCCGTAGCGGTCGATCAGGAAGACCGGATCCACTACATTGCCCTTCGACTTGCTCATCTTGCCGCCGTCGATCAGGAGCCAGCCGTGGCCCAGGACGTGCTTGGGCAGGGGCAGATCCAGGGACATGAGCATGGCGGGCCAGATCACCGAATGGAAGCGGACGATCTCCTTTCCCACCAGGTGAACGTCTGCCGGCCAGTATTTGTCATAAAGCTCCGTGTCATCAGGCCAGCCCAGCGCGGTGACATAATTCGTCAGGGCGTCCAGCCAGACGTAGATGACGCTGTTCGGGTCGCCGGGGACCTGGATGCCCCAGTCGAAGGAGGACCGGGAGATGCAGAGATCGTCCAGCCCCTGCTTGACGAACTCGATCATCTCGTGGCGCCGGGTCTCAGGCTGCAGGAAGTCAGGATGATTCTCCAGCAGGTCGAGGACCCGGTCCTGATACTTGGACAGACGGAAGAAGTAAGCGTCCTCTGACGCCCACTCCACCGGCCGCCCGCAGTCAGGGCAGCAGCCGTTCACCAGCTGGCTCTCCGTCCAGTAGGACTCGCAGGGGGTGCAGTACCAGCCTTCATACTTTCCCTTATAGATGTCGCCCTTCGCGTCCATGCGGCGGAACATTTCCTGGACCCGCTTCATGTGGCGGGGTTCCGTGGTCCGGATGAAGTCATCGTAGGAGATCTCCATGGTCTTCCAGAGTTTCTGGATCCCGGACACCACCTCGTCCACGTATTCCTGGGGCGTGACGCCCTTCTCCTTCGCCTTCTGGGCGATCTTCAGCCCGTGCTCATCTGTCCCGGTCTGCAGCCGGACGTCGTAGCCCTGAAGCCGCTTGAACCTGGCCATGGCATCCGCCATCACCGTACAGTAGGTGTGGCCGATGTGCAGGTTCGAGCTGGGGTAATAGATCGGTGTGGAAATATAAAAAGTCTTCTTCTCGCTTCCCTCTGTCATCCTCTAAATCCTTTCAGCCCCTGGCGGGATCCCTGATCAGTCCAGATCCTCGTCCGCCCAGTCATCGCTGGACCACTCCTCGTCGGGCCAGTCCTCATTCACAAAAATGTCCTTCTTGACCTTATCAAGCACCAGCACGAGGCTCACCCCCGCCGCCAGGCCAACGCCGACGATGACCCCCGCCGCTTTCAGGGCTTCCTGTACGGACGGCTGTCCGCTGGCGATCTTTCTTACCGGAACCTTCTTACTCATCGTCTGCTCCTTCCTATTTCATCTTCGAACCGAAATCGATGATCATGTCCGCCGCGTCCTCTTCGGTGATGGACCCTGTGTTCAGCGCCAGATCATAATTCACATATTCTCCCCACTTCTGCGAGGTATGGTAATTGTAATAGTTGCGGCGGGCCTTATCATAAGTCTGGATCAGCTTCCTGGCCTCCTTCTCGGCGGTGCCGTATTTCTCGACGCACCGCCGGACCCGATCCTCAACCGGCGCGTGCAGGAAGATGTTCATGACCCCGGGCACGTCCCGAAGCACATAATCGGCGCATCGGCCGACGATCACGCCCTCTCCCCGCTTCCCGATCTGAGAGATAATGTCGAACTGGGTCAGGAAAAGCTTCTCATTCATGGACATCATGTCGCCCCCGGACCCTTCGCTGAAATTCACCGCCGAGGACAGGGTATAGGAGAAGCTGCTCTTCGCCCGAAGCTCCGCGGAAGAAACGATGTCCGGGGACAGGCCGCTTTCACGGGAGGCCAGGTCGATCAGCTCCTTATCGTACATGGGGACCCCCAGCTTCGCCGCCACCAGGGCGCCGACGATCCGGCCTCCCGCTCCGAACTCTCTGCTGATCGTGATCAGTTTCTTCATATCCACACCATCCTCTCTGGCCGGGCCGAAAAGACATCCCTGGCTCAGTTAAATAATTATACACCAATTCATTCCCCTTGAAAACCACCGCGGGCCCCCGATCTTTTTCGCGCGGGCCCCCAATCTCTTCATGAATAAACC
>CACZTH010000020.1 GCA_902784035.1 uncultured Eubacteriales bacterium | reverse complement strand
TATAACAAGTTGGCTTCCACCCGCGTAGCGGGTGGTTTTATGTTTCGTACGCTTCGCGTACTCAACGGGGCTCATTGCCCCAGAATAAAAACACCGGCGGATCCGCCGATGCTTTTCATATTCCGGCGCCGAACCGCCGCCTTCACCCCATCGGGCAAGAAGACCGCCCGCCGGGTATCTTTTATTACTCGCTCCGCTCTTCCAGAGCGACCAGGGCGTTCTCCGGCACCCGGATGGTCACCGCCTGCCGGTGGTTAAAGATCTCGATCCGCCCGGCCCCCTCCTGAAACTCTCCGTCCAGGGTCCAGTTCATGCCGGGATCCGCCTCAACGAGCAGCTTCGAGGAACTGAAGAAGGACATCATGGGGCATTCCCGGTAGCGCTGGGTGGTCAGGGCCACCACGATCTGCTGTAGCTCGATCAGGTTTCGGGGCATGCGGATCAGCAGGACCTCGAATTTCCCGTCGCTCATGTCCACCATGTCATGATCCAGGGTCAGAACCCCGCCCATGGAAGTCGAGTTGCAGACGGCGCCGAAAATATAATTTCCCCCGTAGATCCCCACCTCGTTCTCCAGACGGACCTTCACCGGCCGGAGGCTGAGCAGATCCTTCGCCCCTCCCAGGATATAGGCCATGTGGCCGAAAACGTTCTTCAGATTCTGGGGAACCTCGTAAGAGGTGTTGGAAAAGGCGCCGAAGGAAGCTACATATGAGAAATAGCGGCCGTTGAAGCTGCCGATGTCAATGGCGTAGTCCTTCCCCTGGACCACATCCACAGCGGCCTGAACCAGGTCCTTCGAGAGACCCAGACTTGTCGCGAAGTCATTCGTGGTGCCGGCGGGGATATAGCCCACAGGCACCTGAGCCTCCGCCTGCAGCAGACCGGCCACCACCTCATTAAAGGTGCCGTCGCCGCCGATGGCGACCACGATATCCGCTTCCGGCCCCCGGGTCCTCGCGATCTCCGTGCCGTCTCCCCTGGCTGCCGTCGTGGCGATCACCGTCTCATAGCCCGCCCGGCAGAAGACATCTGAGATGTCCGCCAGATATTTCGCTCCCTGCCGGGTCCCCGCCGCGGGGTTGATGATGATGAGGAGTTTTTTCAACTTCAAGCCTCCTTTTCGTCCGATGTCTCCCACCAGACCTTATTAAACATGATCCCCAGGACCAGCACCCAGGAGAGCAGGTAGAACCAGAACATCATGGCCACGATGCTGGACATGGACCCGTAGAGCAGACCATAGTCCGCGATGTAGCTCGTGTACCAGGCGTAGAACAGCGTCACCACCGCCATACCCACCGCGGCCGCCAGGGCCCCGGGCAATAGTTTCCTGGCGGGGACCCGGACCGCCGGAATCACATAATACTCATAGATGACCACCAGAAAGTAGAGGACCAGGGCCAGGGGCCAGCGGAGGATCTCCCAAAGGGTGACCAGAACGGACTGCTCGATGACCTTACCGAAGATCATCAGCATGATCAGCTTTCCATATACCAGGACGATGGCCACGAAGGCGAAGGTCAGGATCAGGAGCAGCATGGTCTTCAGCGACCGGAACCGCTCCTTCCAGAAGGAGCCGCTCCATCGGCCGCCGGAATATGTGTAATTGGCGATCCTCATCAGCGCGAACTGCGCCCGTGAAGAAGACCAGAGAGCGGTGAGGAACAGCAGGATATTATTCCCGACGGTCGACCCGGTATCCAGGATATCTATGATCTGCTGGGCCATCTGACCCTGGACATAGCGGCCGATCCAGTTGTTGATGAACTTCAGAGATACCTCGAAGACCCCCAGCAGCTGAGACAGGAGGATCACCGTCGGAAAGATGGACAAAAGTATAAAAAAAGCGATCTGGGCGGCGAACCCCTGGTAATAGGGGTCCAGGAAACGCCGAAAGCCCTGGAGAAGCATTCTTTCCACCCGGTCCCTGTCCAGGCGGTGTTTCCCTTCCGGCCGGTAGATCATCTCCCAGGCTCCTTCTTCGGGCCGCCGGCGTCACGGCTTCCAGCCTCTCGAAGAAGACGCGCAAGCTCCTCCAGGGCGCGGGCCCGGTGACTGATCCGGTTCTTGGCATCAGCGGAGAGCTCCGCGAAGGTCTCCGAGCAGCCATCCGGCAGGAAAAGCGGGTCATAGCCGAATCCACCCTTCCCACGCCGTTCCATGAGGATCCGGCCGGGGCATTCCCCCCGGGCGGTCAGGACCCGGCCGTCCGGCCAGACCAGAGTGATGACGGAAACGAAACGGGCGCCCCGCTCCTCCGCGGGCACACCCGCAAGAAGCGCAAGGAGCTTATCGTTATTAGCCTCGTCGTCGGCCTCTTCACCAGCGAACCGGGCGGAAAAGACACCCGGCCGCCCATCCAGCGCGTCCACCATCAGGCCGGAATCATCGGCGATGGCCGGCTCCCCGGTCACCCGCATGATGGTCTCCGCCTTCTTCCTCGAATTCTCCTCGAACGTCAGGCCGTCTTCCACGACCTCGAGATCATCCGGGACCCCGGCGTCCGCCCGAGAGACCACCCGAAGCCACGCCCGGGCAGTGATCTTCTCGATCTCCTCGATCTTATGACGGTTTTTCGACGCCGCGATAATCCGCTCCATCCTGCTTCCTTCCCTTGGTTCCTCTGCGTCCTGATCCGGAGACCAGTTCCCCGCCGGCCGGATCCGCTTCCGCGCCCTGCCCGTATCTCTAATCTGATCATTATATCATACAGGAGGACGAGACGCCAAAGAATTCAATGCTTCTGCCCCATTCCGCCTCAGCCCCATTCTGACCCATGCGGCCCGGTCAGGTCCGCATGCCATCGCGCGCCTTCCGCGCCCCGCGCGCCGTCCCGGGGCATCAGCCATGAAGCCCCGAAAGCAAGATTCTGATCCCGATGATGATCAGGATGACCCCGCCTACAATCTCCGCCTTGCCTTCCAGCTTATCCCCGAAGAAACTGCCCAGCTTCACCCCGGCCGCCGCGATCAGGAAGGTCAGGATACCGATCCAGGCCGCCGCGGGGAAAATGGCCACATCCAGGAAAGCGAAGGTCACCCCCACCGCCAGGGCATCGATGCTGGTAGCCACCGCCAGCATGGCCATCTCACCGGGCGCGATGGAGGCTTCCTTCTCCAGGTCGGCGGTCTCACTGGGCAGGGCTTCCTGGTGACCGATGGCTTCCACAATCATTTTCCCGCCGATGAAGGCCAGAAGGATGAAGCCGATCCAATGGTCGAACCGATCTACCAGGGCTGCCGCGAAATGACCGGCGAAATAGCCGGCCACCGGCATCAGAAACTGGAAGCCCCCGAACCAGAAGCCGCAGGCCAGCATGACCCTGGCCCCCGCCCGCTTCACCGACAGGCCCTTGCCGACGGACACCGCGAAAGCGTCCATGGCCAGCCCGATTCCAATCATTGTCAGCTCCCAGAAACCCATCCTGAATCGTTCCTTCACACCTGCTCCGTCGTAATACAATAAGATTATTTATTATATCACCCCGCAGTCTTCAGCGCCATGAAAAGTTTCTGTTTCCGGCCTCCCCTTTTCCGGCCTTCGCCTCGCGCCCTCCTTCGCGCTTCATCACGGCCGGTGTCCTCCTTCACGCTTCATCACGGCCGGTCCATTGAAACAGCGGCTCCTCTGTGGTAAGATGTCGATGTATTGTATGCCGTACAGAATGCCGCCCTTCTGTGGAAGGAGGAGGGCGGTTTCCTTTGTCTCTCGATATCCCGCTGAAAGGGATAATGCATGATCGCCACCGTCTTCGTCAAGGTCCTCACCATCTTCGGCCTCATCGCCATCGGGATCATCGCCAGTAAGACCGGCCTGGTTTCTGAGAAGGCCACGCCCTATCTGAATGACCTGCTCCTGAACGTGATCACGCCGCTCATGCTGATCGGCACCATGGGGTCACAGAAACTGACGGGTTCTCTCCTCCATGAGACCACCCAGGCTCTCCTGGGCACCGCCTTCCTGATCCTGGTATTTTTCGCCCTTACCTTCGTGCTTGTCAGACCCCTCCGCTACCAGCCAGCCATGGATCGGGGCGTCCTCATGGTCCTGATGATATCCTGCAACACCGGCTTCATGGGCTTCGCCATCACCCTGGCCCTGTTCGGGAAGAAGATCCTCTACCTCCTGGTCCTCTCCAACACGATCCAGAACTTCTACATCTACGGGCTGGTTCCCTTCCAGTTGAACTACGGCCAGAAAACGACCCTGGATCCCAGGCAGATCCTCCGGATGTTTTTCAGTTCTCTGCCTATCATCGGAACCCTGATCGGCTGCGTGATCCTTTTCGCCCAGATTCCGCTGCCCGGTCCTCTCCTGGACATGCTGAACAGCATCGGCGACATGACCGTTCCCCTCTCCATGTTCATCATCGGCATGCAGCTCTCTAAGAGCCAGCCGCGAAAGCTCCTGACCAACTATAAACTGCTGATCACCTGCCTCATCAATCTGGTCCTGATGCCCGCCCTGGCTTATCTGATCACCGCGTTTCTGCCCATCACCGATGACGTACGGCTGGAATTGGTGGCGACCTTCATCTTCCCCTCCGCGGTGGTCTGCTCCGCTGTCGCCCAGAAGCTTGGAAAGAACTATGTCCTCATGGCGGAGGGCATCACCCTGGCTACATTCCTTTCCCTCATCACCATCCCAATCT
>CACZTH010000019.1 GCA_902784035.1 uncultured Eubacteriales bacterium | reverse complement strand
GGGACCACTACGGCCTGGAGGATGTGAAAAAGCGCATCATCGAACATCTGGCGGTCATGAAACTCCGCGGGGATAATAAGGGCTCCATCCTCCTTCTGGTCGGCCCTCCCGGAACAGGCAAAACCAGCCTGGGCAGGTCCATCGCCCGTGCCCTGGGCCGGGCTTATGTACGCCTGAGCCTGGGCGGCATCCGGGATGAGTCCGAGATCCGCGGCCACCGCCTCACCTATGTCGGCGCCCTGCCAGGGCGGATCCTGAACGGGATCAAGCAGGCGGGGACCACCGATCCGGTCATGGTGCTGGATGAGGTGGATAAGATTCAGGCAGGCGGGTTCAGCGGAGATCCATCCTCGGCCCTCCTGGAGGTCCTGGACCCGGAACAGAACGCCACCTTCACCGATCACTACCTGAACCTCCCCTATGACCTGTCGGATGTCTTTTTCATCGCGACGGCCAACTCCCTGGAGACCATTCCGGCTCCCCTCCTCGACCGGATGGAAGTCATCGAGATTTCCAGCTACACCGAAGAAGAGAAATTCCACATCGCGGAGGAGCATCTGATCCCGGAGGTCCTGACCGATACCGGCATGACGGCGGACCAGCTGGTCTTCGAGGAGGACGCGGTCCGCTCCATCATCTCAGACTATACCGCGGAAGGCGGCGTTCGTGGTCTGAAGAAGGCGCTGACAAAGGCCGCCCGCAGTGTTTCGGCCGAGGTCGTGAAGGGAACGGCCGTCCTGCCGCGTCGGATTGCGGTCTCAGACCTGGAGGGTCTGCTTGGCCGCAGGGTCTCCTTCCATGAGCGGGCGGCGAAGGAGAATCCGCCGGGAGTCGTGACCGGCCTGGCCTGGACGCCGGTGGGCGGAGAGATCCTTTTCATCGAGACAGCCGCTCTTCCGGGAGACGGGCAGATCATCCTGACCGGCCAGCTGGGCGACGTGATGCAGGAATCGGCGAGGATCGCCCTGTCCCTGCTCCAGTCCCGGCTGCCGGCGGGCACCTTCGATTTCAGGAAACACAACATCCACATCCATGTCCCCTCCGGCTCCGTGAAGAAGGATGGGCCATCGGCCGGGACCGCCCTGTTCACTGCCCTGGCCTCCCTGACGACCGGCCGGAAGGTGGATTCCAGGCTGGCCATGACCGGCGAAATCACCCTGCGCGGACAGGTCACCCCCATCGGCGGCCTGAAGGAGAAGCTGCTGGCCGCCCGGCGGGCCGGCATCCGGAAGGCCCTCATTCCGCGGGAGAACGCGGCGGACCTGAAGGATCTGCCGGAGGAAGTCCGGTCCCAGCTGACCATCGTAACGGTGGACACCGTCGACGATGTTCTTCGGGAGGCCATGGGCATCTCCCTGCCGAAGCCAGATGTACAGGAAATGGCCTGGCTGGAGATGCAGGCGGCCGCCGGGCAGGCCGGCGGCGGACTCCCGGGGGCGCCCGGGACGCCCGGCAGTCTCCCCGGGGCGCCGGGGAGCGCTGTTCAGATGAGCGGAGGCGAAGCGAAATAAATCCTGCCCGGAACAGAGGAGCCCCGGCCGCGGAACGACGCGGCGGGCTCCTTTTCTCGTCTTCCCTCCCCAGACAACCGTATGTATAAAAAACCTGTAAATTCACGGAAGAACAGGGGCCTTTCATGGTAAAATAGTAAGACCATAGGCTATCGCTATGACTGAAAAGGACGACATCATGAAACAGGAAACGAAATGCATCCACGCGGGTTATGTGCCTGAAAACGGCGAGTCCCGAATGATCCCGATCATCCAGAGCACCACCTTCAAGTATGACACGAGCGAAGACATGGGGAAGCTCTTCGACCTGGAAGCCCCGGGGTACTTCTACACCAGACTGCAGAATCCAACGAATGACATGGTCGCGGCGAAAATCGCCGCGCTGGAGGGCGGCACAGCGGCCATCCTGACCTCTTCCGGCCAGGCCGCGAATTTCTACGCCGTCTTCAACCTCGCAAACGCGGGCGATCATGTCATCGCTTCCACGGCGATCTATGGAGGCACCTTCAACCTCTTTAATGTCACCATGAGGAAGATGGGCATCGATTTCACCTTCGTAGAACCCGATTGTTCCGCGGAGGAGCTGAACGCCGCCTTCCGGCCGAATACGAAGTGCGTGTTCGGAGAGACCATCGCCAACCCGGCGCTGACCATCTTCGATTTCGATAAATTCGCGGAGGCTGCCCACGCCCACGGCGTTCCCCTGATCGTGGACAACACCTTCGCCACGCCGATCAACTGCAGGCCCTTCGAATTCGGGACGGACATCGTGACCCACTCGACCACGAAATATATGGACGGCCATGACGCGACGGTGGGCGGCTGTATCGTCGACTCCGGTAAATTCGACTGGATGGCGCACGCGGAGAAGTTCCCCGGACTCTGCACTCCGGACGAGTCCTATCACGGCATCACCTACGCGGAAAAATTCGGAATAGAGGGCGCCTATATCACGAAGGCGACGGCACAGCTCATGAGAGATTTCGGGTCTATCCCCTCCCCCATGAATTCTTATCTTCTGAATCTGGGGCTGGAGTCCCTGGCGGTCAGGATGCAGAGGCACTGCGAAAACGCTCAGAAAGTCGCGGAATTCCTCGAATCCAACGTGAAAGTCGCCTGGGTCAATTATCCCGGCCTGAAGGGAAATCAATACTATGAGCGGGCGAAAAAATACATGCCGCACGGGACCTGCGGCGTGATCTCCTTCGGCGTGAAGGGCGGCCGGGCCGCGGCGGAAGAATTCATGAAACATCTGAAGCTGGCGATCATCGCCACCCATGTCGCGGACGCCCATACCTGCGTCCTTCATCCCGCATCCTCCACCCACAGACAGCTGACGGACGAGGAGCTGACCGCGGCCGGCGTCGGTCCGGACATGATCCGCTTCAGCTGCGGCATCGAGAACGCGGACGACATCATGGACGACATCGCTTCCGCCCTTTCCTTCATATAACCACATGGGGCCGGCTGCCGCCCCTTATCCTTTCGCGAAGAACCTCCAGCGCCCCTCATATGGCCCTGGAGGTTCTTTCATACCGCCCGCCGACCCCTGTTCCAGAAGCAGACCTGAACACGAAAACGAGGTTGCCGGAAAGCCCATCCCCGCGTGATAAGCGGGATCTCCACTATAAAAAAAAGAAGCACGTTTCCGTGCTTCTCCATGGTGGAGCATAGGGGGATCGAACCCCTGACCTCCAGATTGCGAACCTGGCGCTCTCCCAGCTGAGCTAATGCCCCATGATCGCCGCATACGATTCAGCGTATGCGGTGACAACATCAGTATTATAGCACAGGCCTATTGAGCCTGCCAGCACTTTTTTCGAAAAAAACAGTTAAAATTGAAGAGCGGGCCCTGCCCGCCGGCGGAAAGCCGGCGGACAGGGCCCGCTCACGGTTTCTTCGTCAGAACCGGTCAGAAACTGCCTTCACTCAGGCTTTAGCCTGCTCGGCGCGCTCCTCCTTAATGGCCGCCTGGGCCGCGGAGAGCCGGGCGACAGGAACTCTGTAGGGAGAGCAGGAGACATAGTTCAGACCGAGGGTGTGGCAGAATTCCACGCTCTTCGGGTCGCCGCCGTGTTCGCCGCAGATGCCGAGACGGAGGTTGGGACGGGTCTTCTTCCCGCCTTCGACCGCCATCTTCATCAGCTTGCCGACGCCGGTCTGATCGATGGTCTTGAAGGGATCGGCATCCAGGATGCCTTTGTCCATGTAATCCTCGATCAGCTTGGAGGTATCATCTCTGGAGAAGCCGAAGGTCATCTGGGTCAGGTCGTTGGTGCCGAAGGAGAAGAACTGAGCGTGCTCAGCGATCTCATCGGCGGTCAGGGCGGCGCGCGGAACCTCGATCATGGTACCGACCAGGTACTCCAGGGTCTTGCCCTCTTCCTTCATGACCTTCTCAGCGGTGTCGACCACGGTCTTCCGGACGTCCGCCAGTTCCTTCGCGGAACCGGCCAGCGGGATCATGATCTCCACGATGATGTCGCTGCCGGAGGCCTTCGACACATTAATGGCGGCCCGCATAATGGCCGTGGTCTGCATCTCGGCGATCTCCGGGTAGAGGACAGCCAGACGGCAGCCTCTGGTCCCCAGCATGGGGTTGAACTCTCTCAGGGCCTCTGCCCGCTCCTTCAGAGCCGCGACAGGGATGCCGCTGGTCTTGGACAGCTGGGCCATTTCGTCCTCGGTCTTCGGCAGGAACTCGTGGAGAGGCGGATCCAGCAGCCGGATGTTGACCGGACGGGGACCCATGGCCTCATAGATGCCCTCGAAGTCCTCCTGCTGGAAGGGCAGGAGCTTGGCCAGGGCCTTTCTTCTCTCTTCTTCAGTGTCCGCGATGATCATCTCACGGATGGCGGGGATCCTGTCCTCGGCGAAGAACATATGCTCGGTCCGGCAGAGGCCGATGCCCTCGGCGCCGAACTCGACGGCCTGTCTGGCGTCTCTCGGGGTGTCCGCGTTGGTCCGGACCTTCATCTTCCGGAAGGAGTCGGCCCAGGACATGATCTTGCCGAAGTCGCCGGACAGATCCGGAGCGACCATCGGGATCTCACCCTCATAGACATTGCCGTTGGAACCATTAATGGAGATGGGATCGCCGGCCTTATAGGTCTTGCCGCCGACGGTCATGACCCCCTTCTCCTCGTCGATGTTCAGCTCACGGCAGCCAGTGACACAGCACTTGCCCATCCCTCTCGCGACCACGGCCGCGTGAGAGGTGGCGCCGCCATGGGCGGTCAGGATGCCTTCGGCGCTCAGCATGCCGGCCAGGTCCTCGGGGGAAGTCTCCAGCCGGACCAGAACGACCTTCTCACCGTTCTTCTTCCGTTCCACGGCTTCATCCACGTCGAAGACGATCTTCCCGGAAGCCGCGCCCGGAGAGGCGGCCAGGCCGTGGGCGATCTTCACAGCCTCCTGCTCAGCCGCGTCGTCGAAGCGGGGATGGAGCAGGTGCTCGACATAGGCGGGCTCGATGCGGAGGACAGCGGTCTTCTTATCGATCAGACCTTCGTTCACCATATCCACCGCCACCTTCACGGCCGCCTGAGCGGTCCGCTTGCCATTTCTGGTCTGGAGCATGAAGAGCTTGCCCTCTTCCACGGTGAACTCCATATCCTGAAGGTCGGTATAGTGCTTCTCCAGGACCTCGCAGATGTGGGTGAAGTTCTTATAGGCCTCAGGGAAGGACTTCTCCATCTCCGCGATCGGGGACGGGGTCCGGATGCCGGCCACCACGTCCTCGCCCTGGGCGTTGACCAGAAACTCACCATAGATCTTCTTCTCGCCAGTCGCAGGGTTCCGGGTGAAGGCGACGCCGGTGCCGGAATTATTGCCCTTATTGCCGAAGACCATGGACTGGACATTGACTGCGGTGCCCAGGTCATTCGGGATGTCGTTCAGCTTTCTGTACAGGATGGCCCGGTCATTGCCCCAGGAGCGGAAGACGGCTGTAATAGCCTCCATCAGCTGCTCCCTGGGATCCTGGGGGAATTCCTTCCCGATGGACTCGAGGATCACCTGCTTGTAGCCGGTGATGATCTCCTGCAGATCTTCCGTGGTCAGCTCCACATCGAACTGGGCGCCGACCTTCTCCTTCTGGCCGTCGAAGACCTTATCGAACTTCTTCTTATCGATGGACAGGACCACATCGCCGAACATCTGGATGAAACGGCGATAGCTGTCGTAGGCGAACCGCTCGTTATTCGTCAGCTTCGCCAGCGCGATCACAGTCTGGTCATTCAGCCCCAGGTTCAGCACGGTATCCATCATGCCGGGCATGGAAATGGGGGCGCCGGAACGGACAGAGACGAGCAGCGGATCATCGGGATCCCCGAACTTCTTCCCCATCACCTTCTCGAGCTCAGCCAGCTTGACCTTAATCTCCTCGATGACCTCAGGATCTACCTTCTCACCGTCGGCATAGTACTTATTGCATGCCTCTGTGGTGACGGTGAAGCCAAAGGGAACCGGAAGCCCGATCTTCGTCATCTCCGCCAGATTGGCGCCCTTGCCGCCCAGCAGGTCTCTCATGTCCTTCGAACCCTCGTTGAAGGAGTAAACGTATTTTTTCCCCATAAAGCAACCCTCTCTTTATAATTGTTACTTATAATTGAATGGAACCGGACGCGCAAAGGCGCTCCCGGTTCCTATTATAGATCGAATTTTCAATTTTGACCAGATTGCAGAACTATTCTACGCTAAAACATCATTCGTTTTTCCAGAAAATCGCGAACGTCCGCGATGGGAAGACGGACCTGTTCCATGCTGTCCCGGTCCCGGATGGTGACGCATCCGTCGTTTTCGGTATCGAAATCGACGCAGATGCAGAAGGGCGTTCCGATCTCATCCTGCCGCCGGTAGCGCTTTCCGATAGAACCTGTCTCATCGTAGTCCACACTGAAATATTTGCAAAGTTCCTCGTAAATGGGGCGGGCCTTCTCCGACAGCTTCTTCGAAAGGGGCAGGACCGCCGCCTTATAGGGGGCCAGAGCGGGGTGGAAGTGAAGGACCACCCGGACGTCCTCTTTCCCCTTCGCGTCGGTCAGGACCTGCTCATCGTAGGCGTCCACCAGGAAGGCCAGGGCCATCCGGTCCACGCCCACGGAGGGCTCGATGCAGTAGGGGATATAGGTCTGCCGATCCTTCCCCTCTCCCTCGGAATAGGTCAGCTCCTCCTCAGAGAACTTGGTATGCTGGGTCAGATCGAAATTGGTCCGGTCAGCGACGCCCCAGAGCTCGCCCCAGCCGAAGGGGAACTTATACTCGAAATCAGTGGTGGCGGAACTGTAGTGGGACAGCTCTTCCTTCTCGTGGGCCCGCAGCCGGAGGTTTTCGTCCTTCATGCCCAGGGACCGGAGGAAGTTATGGCAGAAATCCTCCCAGTACTCGAACCATTCCATATCCTCGCCCGGCCGGCAGAAGAACTCCAGCTCCATCTGCTCGAACTCCCGGGTCCGGAAGGTGAAATTGCCCGGCGTGATCTCATTCCGGAAGGCCTTCCCGATCTGAGCGATGCCAAAGGGCAGCTTCTTCCGGGCGGTGCGCTGGACATTCTTGAAGTTGACGAAGATGCCCTGCGCCGTCTCCGGACGGAGATACAGCTGAGAGGTGGTATCCTCCGTGACTCCCTGGAAGGTCTTGAACATCAGGTTGAACTGGCGGATCTTCGTGAAGTCGGACTTGCCGCAGTCCGGGCAGGGGATCTGGTGCTCCTCGATGAAGGATTCCATCTTCTCATTCGACCAGCCGTCGCAGTTGACAGGCTCCATGCCCTGGTCCTGGACATAGCCCTCGATGAGCTTATCCGCCCGGAACCTGGAATTACAGTTCCGGCAGTCGATCAGAGGATCAGAGAAACCGCCGATGTGGCCAGAGGCCTCCCAGGTCTTCGGGTTCATCAGGATGGCGGCGTCGAGCCCCACGTTATAGGGGGACTCCTGGACGAACTTCTTCCACCAGGCCTTCTTCACATTATTCTTATACAGGACACCCACGGGGCCGTAGTCCCAGGTGTTCGCCAGCCCGCCGTAGATCTCCGACCCCGGGAAAACGAATCCCCGGTTCTTCGCGAGACCTACGATCTTCTCCATCGTTACTTCCTCACTCATTCCTCTGCATCCTCTGCTTTCTGATGTTCTCTTACTTCTCGTCCTCAGCCGCCTGCTCAGACACCTGCTTGGCGGCATCCTTCAGCTTGCCGCTGTCCACATCGGAGGGGGTCATGCCGGCGAAATCCGGGCCATCCTTAAATACAGCGCCGGACTGGCCTTCCTGGACAGCCTGATCCACGGCCTTCCCGGAGACCGCGTCCGCCTTCTCTTCATCCACCTCGTACCAGGCCGTTTCCGGTTTCTCCGGATTATCTTCCGTTTCCTGGCCGCGGATCTTCCCGGCGGCTTCCTTCACCCTGCCGGCGGCGCCCTTCGCCGCGTCCTGAGCCTTCCCGGCCGCGCCCTTCACGGCGTCCTGGGCCTTCCCGGCCGCGTCCTTCACGGCGTCCTGAGCCTTCCCGGCCGCGCCCTTCGCCGCGTCCTGGGCCTTCCCGGCCGCGTCCTTCACAGCGTCCTGGGCCTTCCCGGCCGCGTCCTTCATCTTCCCGGCCGCGTCCTTCGCCCAGTCAGGGGACTGGCTCTTCGCGGCTTCCTTCGCCTTCGTGAGGGCCTCTCCGCCCTTCCCCTTCATGGTCTCATAGAATTCCGGACCTTTCTCCTTCAGATCATCCCGGAACTTCTCGCCCCGGGTCTTCGCGTCATCCACCAGGTCCTCGGTCTTCTGGGACACATCCATGACGGACCCGTCCGTCTTCACGATCTGAACCCGGCACTTGAAGCCCAGAGAAGCGACCGCCGCGGCCAGCATGCCCCAGGGAGCGATGACCACGCCGAAGACGCCCGCGTTCACCGGCAGGTCCAGGAGGACCCGGTCCTCCTTCTTCACCAGGATCCGGGAGCTGTTGCCCCTCTGAACGATCTCCTTCACCTTCTCCACATAAGCGGCGCCGGACCGGCCCAGGCTCTTCGAGTGGGTCTCCTCATTAATGCTGTCCTCGATGGCGATGATGGCGTCCACGACATTACCGTCCGCCTTCTCCAGGGCATCCCGCGCCTCCACGTAGGTCGCGCCCGTCCGATCCTTAACCAGTTCGATCTTCTCCAGTGTGATCTCCATAACCGATACCTCCTAGTACTCTCCGGTGAAGATGCCTTCACTCTTCAATCTGCCAACGTCAAGATGATAGGCCAAATACGCCCGCACGATCCGCTGCAGCTCCCCTTCTGTCTTCTCATTCAGGGCCAGGTTTCGGAATTGCCGCAGGGGATGTTTCGAAAAATACTCAGTTATTTTTATCATATCAAAATCCGGCTCATAAATCAATCTGCCCTCGCCCTCCGACCGGAGCTTCCGGGCGCAGTCCTGGCAGATCATCCCACCCGCCGAAACACTGAAGGATGTGAGCCCCTCCGTCTTCCCGCAGGACGCGCACTGACGGAGGGCCGGCAGGACACCCAGCCGGTCCAGAAGCTGGATCTCGAAGGCCAGGACCAGGGTCCGAAAACGGGTTTTTCTTTTTTCCAGCTCTCCCAGGAAGGCGATGAGCAGGTCGAAGATCTCCGGCTGGGGCATTCCCTCCACCAGGACCCTGTCCGTCAGCTCCAGAACATAGCCTGCTGACGCGTACCGGTCCAGGTCCTCTCCGATCCCGTAGAAGCTCCGGATCACCTCCGCCCGGTCGATGTCGCAGTAATTCCGGCCTTCATAGAGCTGATACTCCCCGTAGGCGAACGGCTGGACCGCCGAAGCGGTGCCTCCCTTCCCCTTTCGGCCCGCTCCCCGGTAGCCGGCGCTGATCTTTCCATATTTTTTCGTGAACAAAGTGATCATTCTCCGTCCGCCCCCGATCTTCGTCTGGCGGAGGATGATCCCCTCACTGGCAAGATGCATGACGTCTCCCGCCTAATCCTTCTGCAGGTAGCCCAGGTCCCGGAGGGCGGCCGGGTTGTCCCGCCAGTTCTCCCGGACCTTCACGAAGAGCTCCAGGAAGATCTTCTGGCCCAGCAGAGATTCCAGCTCCTCCCGGGCAGCCTTTCCGATCCCCTTCAGCTTCCGGCCCTGCTTCCCGATGATGATCCCTTTATGGCTCTTCCGCTCGCAGTAGATGACAGCCCCGATCCGGATCAGGCTGGGGGTCTCCCGGAAGGATTCCACCTCCACGGCGATCCCGTGGGGCACCTCCTCATTCAGATACAGGAGGGCCTTCTCCCTGATGACCTCCTCCACCAGGAACCGTTCCGGATAATCGGTGATCATATCGTCCGGGAAGTACATGGGGCCCTCCCCCATGACCTCTTCCACAGCCGCCAGCAGGTCGGGCACATTCCGGCCGGTCAGGGCCGAGGTCCCGAAGATCTCCTGGAAGACCCCCTCTTTCTCATAGCCCTGATAAATGGCCAGGTAT
>CACZTH010000018.1 GCA_902784035.1 uncultured Eubacteriales bacterium | reverse complement strand
GAGCCAGGCCCTTCACGTCGTCGCCCAGCAGGAGGCCGCACAGCTTGACGCCCAGCTCATCCGCCAGTTCTCTGCCCTTAGAGAGCAGCTCGAAATCGGTGGGCATCAGCTTGCCCTGCCGCTGTTCACAGAAGACCCAGACATTCTTGAAGGCCTTGATGTCTGTGCTGTTGAATCCTTCCATAATATTCTAAACTCCTTCCTATATGATGTGCTTGTCCGCGAGGATGCCGGCCAGCTTGTCGCAGGTCTGCTGACTGTCGCCTTCCAGCATGGTGCCGGCCCCCTTCTGGGGCGGGGTGAAGGACGTGAGGATATTGGTCGGGGAACCGCTGAGGCCGATGGTGGTCTTCTCGATCAGGGGATCGTCCTTCAGGGTATCATAGTCGAAGACGGTGATCTCGCTGTTCACCGCCCGGTGAATGCCCCGGACGCTCATGAACCGCGGGGTGTTCAGCTCCTTAATGCAGGTCAGGAGGCAGGGGGGCTTGACCCGGATGGTCATATACCCATCCTCCAGCATCCGCTTGACCGTGATGACATCGCCGTCCTTATGGATGTCCGCCGCGTAGGTCACCTGGGGCAGGCCCAGCTTCTCGCCGATCTGGGGGCCGACCTGGGCGGTATCACCGTCGATGGCCTGACGGCCGCAGAAGATCACGTCATCCTGGTCCACGCCGATCTTCTTAATGGCGGCGGCCAGGATCTGGGAGGTCGCGTAGGTATCGGAACCGCCGAACTCCCTGCCGGATACCAGCACCGCCTGATCCGCGCCCATGGCCAGCACTTCCTGGAGCATGCCCATCGCGGGCGGCGGTCCCATCGTCACCACGATGATCTGGCAGCCGGACTCATCCTTCAGCTTCAGAGCGGCTTCCACCGCGTTCAGGTCGTCCGGGTTGATGATGGCCTGCATGGAGGCCCTGTCCAGGGTCCCATCCGGCTTGACCGCAACCTTTCCGGAAGTATCCGGTACCTGCTTGACACAAACGATCGCTTTCATATTCCCTCCTCCTATCTTCCGATGACCGCTCTGGAGATGACCAGCTTGTGGACCTCTGAGGTCCCTTCATAGATCTCCGTGATCTTCGCGTCTCTGTACATCCTCTCGAGAGGATAGTCCTTCATATAGCCATAGCCGCCATGGATCTGGAGGGCGAGGTTGGTGACGAAGCGGGCGTTTTCAGACGCGTTCAGCTTGCACATGGCCGCCTCTTTATTATAGGTCAGGCCGTGGTCCTTCCGGTAGGCCGCGTAATAGACCAGCCAGATGGCCGCCTCGGTCTTCGTAGCCATCTCGGCCACGTACCACTGCAGACCCTGGAGGGCCGCGATGGGCTTGCCGAACTGGACCCGCTCATGCATATATTTCACAGACAGGTCGATGGCTCCCTGGGCCAGGCCGATGGCCTGAGCGCCCACACCGATTCTGGCGGAATCCAGGGCGTGCATGGCGATGTTGAAGCCCTTGCCGATCTTGCCCAGGACATTGGCCGCGGGGACCCTGCAGTCCTCGAAGATCAGCTCCGCGGTCTCAGAACCGCCCAGGCCCATCTTATTCTCGATCTTGCCGTGGGAGAAACCCTTCATGCCGCGCTCGATGATGAAGGCGGTCAGTCCCTTCACGCCCTTCGAGGGGTCTGTGGAAGCAAAGACAACCAGGACACCCGCTCTGGAACCGCCGCTGATGAAGCACTTGGTCCCGTTCAGAACATACTCGTCCGTGGCCTCGTCATAGACAGCGGTCGTCTTCACGTTCGCCGCGTCGGAACCCGCGCCCGGCTCGGTCAGGGCGAAGGCGCCCAGCTCGCCGCCGGAGGTGATCCGGGGCACGTACTTCTTCTTCTGCTCCTCCGTGCCGAACTCCATGATCGTCTGGGGGGCGATCAGGTGGATAGACAGGGTCGCCGCGGAAGCCATGCATTTCTTCGCGAACTCGGAGACCACGATGATCTCCTCCGCCATGCCGCCGCCGCTGCCGCCGTATTCCTCAGGGACCCCGATCCCGGTGAAGCCCAGCTCCGCCATCTTCTTGAAATTCTCGGCGTTGAAGGTATGGGTCTCATCCACCTCCGCCGCCACCGGCTCCAGCACTTCTTCAGCGAACTGGGCAGCCAGCTTCTTCAGCATCTCCTGTTCCTTCGTCAGTCCGAAATCCATGGACACTCCTTCCTTTCGACGATTGAAAGCCGAACGCCGGTCCGCTCTCCGCCTGGCCCGCGTTCGAAATATTAGATACATAAAAATGCAATCTGGACATACCTTACTGCATTGATATAAAAACTTCAACCTCTTCAGCGCAAGTATACATAATATTCCACCGCCCTGAACGCATTCCCTGTATCCTTCCAGTACAGGCCGTTTGAGCAGCTTTCAACACCCTGCCGAAGAGTTGTGATGGACATCTTACTTCCTGCCTATTTCCACTCGAAGACGCCCCGGTCCAGGACCGGCTTTCCGGTGTTCCGGTCCACGAACCGGAAGAAGGCTTTTCCCTCCGCCAGTTTCCAGATGTGAAGGGCCACCAGGGTGCCCGGATAGAGGACGGACCTCATCTGGGCCGCCATCCGGGTCATCCGCTCGGGCTGATCCGGGATCAGACAGGAGATGGCCATGCGGCAGGAGAAGCCGAAGGAACAGAGTCCCTGCATGAAGGGCCGGTCGAAGCCCATCTTCTTCGCGTAATCCGGGTCACAGTGGACCAGGTTGGTATCTCCTGTCAGACGATAAAGGTAATTCTGGACCGGGGAGATCTCATCCTCCACCACGGCGTCCGGCTCCCGGTCAGGAATCTTCACATCGCTCTTCGGCATGGGGACGCCGCCGAAACCGCCAGCCTCATGAAAGAAGGTGGAAGAATAGTTGGTGCAGACCGGGCGGCCAGCCTCATCCCGGACCACCACCTTCGTCTTCACCACGGCGCCCTTCCCCTCACCCCGGTCATAGACGTCCACGATCTCATCCTGCCACTGGAAGGTCCCCTTAATGGGATCGATGGGCCGGTGCATGATCAGCTCATGGTCCATGTTCAGGAAGGAAATGGTCGGCTTGATCATCTCATCCGCCAGCATGGAAGCGGGCCGGGGCATCCACTGGTAGGGCCGGACGTTCATGGTGTCCCAGTAGGGCACGGTCCCGTAGGTGGGCAGGGCTTTCAGGTTTTTCTCATAGATATAATCCAGGTCTTCCGCCCTGGCGCCCACCGCCAGAGCGTAAAGGGCGATGTCCCGCCAGTTGTATTCCATATAGCGGGGTTCCATCTTCTTCCCGATCAGTTTTTCATCCAGGGCAGCCACCTTCATGATCCGCTCCTCCCTTCTCTTCGAAGCACGAAAAAAGTTTTGACTCATTATCCCACAGTTCCCCTCTTTCCGCCAGAACGGGTACTTGAACGTCCGTACACAATCCGGTGAAAAAAAGTACAGCCGCCCTGTCCTGGAGGCAGCGGGAAATATATTGATGATTTTTTTGTTAATAAAATGTAATGATGATATAATACGGAAGTTCGACAGCGTTAAATTTCACAGAGAGGCGCTTCATGCCAAATGATTTCTCTCAGGGCCCGGTCTGGAAAAGGATCCTCCAGCAGGCCCTCCCCCTGATGCTGGCCGCCTTCGTCCAGCTCCTCTACAACGTGGTGGACCGAATTTACATCGGCCACCTGCCCCGGGTCGGCGCCATCGCCCTGACGGGGATCGGCCTGACCTTCCCCATTCCCACCCTGGTCCTGGCCTTCACCTACCTGTTCGCCACCGGCGGCGCCCCCCTGTTCGCTATGGCCCGGGGCGCGAAGGAAACGGACCGGGCCCGCCGCCTTCAGGGCGCCACCACGGTTCTGCTGCTGATCTGCTCGGTGGTCCTCTTTCTCTTCTGCTTCTTCTTCCGCAGGCCCATCCTCTATCTCTTCGGCGCCAGCGACCGGTCCTTCCCCTACGCGGACCAATACATTTCCTATTACCTGTTCGGGACCCCCTTCGTCATGTTCTCCACAGGCCTGAACTTCTTCATCAACGCCCAGGGCTTCCCCCGGAAGGGAATGATGACGACGGTGATCGGCGCCATCCTGAACCTGATCCTGGACCCCATCTTCATCTTCCTGTTCGGCATGGGCGTCCGGGGCGCCGCCATCGCCACGGTTATCAGCCAGCTGGTCTCCGCGGTCTGGGTCTTCCATTTCGTCACCGGGAAGGAAGTCCTGATCCCCCTCCGCCGGGAAGACCTCCGCCTGAAGGGCGCGCCCGTCCGGAGCATCATCTCCCTGGGCTTCGCCGGCTTCATCCAGCAGGCCACCAACTGCCTGGCCCAGATCGTCTGCAACGTCGCTCTGGCACGTTACGGCGGCGCGGCCGGCGACCTCTACATCGGCATCATGACCGTGGTCAACTCGGTCCGGGAGATCCTCCAGCTGCCTATCTACGGTCTGACCGGCGGGGCTCAGCCCGTCATGAGCTTTAATTACGGGGCGAAGGACTACAGGCGGGTCCGGGACGCCGTGAAGTTCACTCTGAAATTCGGCTTCCTGTACACCCTGGTCTCCTGGCTGATCGTCCTGGCCATCCCCCACCTGCTCATGTCCATCTTCACCAGTGACCCGGCCGTAATCTCGACAGGCCAGCACTCCCTCCGGGTCTATTTCATCGGCTTCATCTTCATGGCCTTCCAGTACGTGGGACAGGCCTGCTTCACCTCCATGGGCTGCGCCAAGCGGGCGGTCTTCTTCTCCCTGTTCCGGAAGGCCATCCTGGTGACCCCCCTGGCCTTCCTCCTGCCCCTGATCCCAGGCATCGGCGTGGACGGTGTCTTTCTGTCCGAGTCCATCTCCAGCCTGGTGGGCGGCCTGGCCTGTATCACCACCATGTACTTCACCCTGTACCGGAGGGTCCTGATGAAGGAGCCTGACCGGCTGGGACCCGCGCCCCGCCGGACATGAGCCTGGAGGACAAAGGGCCGCCCCGTCAAGCTGCCTTTTGTCCCCTTCGAACGAAAAACGGGCATATTATTTACTGCTCCTGTTGACGTGAAACAAGAAGCGTGCTATATTTTAGGAGAACTGAACAATAGAAACCGTTGAAGCGAGAGAAAGATAATGATGCTCCCACAGAGAGTCTGCGGCGGTGAGATGCAGGCGGAAAACAAGTTATGCAATATGGGTCGCTGAGGGCGCGGTGAAAGGCGGAACCCGCCGAGTATCCCGCGACGTGAGGGCATACGTCAGTTGCCGGGAATATGTTGGTATTCCACAGAGCGCGCATCCTGCGAATCAAGGTGGCAACGCGGAAATGATGATTTTCGTCCTTGACAGTAACACTGTCAGGGACGTTTTTTTGCGGGCGGCCAGGGCGCCGGAGGCGGGAAAGGAGACAGGGCTTTGAAACTTTCACCCCAGCTGGAAGAGATAAGAGGCATCGCGGAGACCGGGGAATATGACCTGGTCCCGGTCAGGGGCGAGATGCTGTCGGACAGCGTGACCCCGGTCCAGGTCATGCGGATCCTGATGAATGTGTCCGAACACTGCTATATGCTGGAAAGCGCTGAGAATAAGGAGAAATGGGGACGCTACACCTTCCTGGGCTGCGCGCCCCGGAGCTCCCTCTCCGCCGTGAACGGCGTCCTTCAGGTCGACGGCCTGACCCTGGAGGGGGAAGACCCCAGGAAATACATCCGCCAGATCCTGAAGAAGAACCGGGCCCCGAAACTGCCCGGCATGCCCCCCTTCACCGGCGGCCTGGTCGGCTACTTCTCCTACGACTACCTGAAGTACTCAGAACCCTCCCTCCGGATCGACGCGGAGGATACGGAAGGCTTTCAGGACGTGGACCTCATGCTCTTCGATAAGGTCATCTGCTTCGACAACTTCCGTCAGAAGATCCTTTTGATCGTCAACATGCCTGTTCACGGAGACCTGGAGACCGCCTACCACAGGGCGGAGCTGGAGATCCAGCGGATGAAGGAACTGATCCAGGACGGCGCCCCGAAGAAGGACGTATCCGGCCGGATGACCTCTGAGCTCCGGCCCCTGTTTACGAAGGACCAGTACAGCGCCATGGTGGAGAAGGCCAAGCATTATATCCGGGAAGGAGACATCTTCCAGATCGTCCTGTCCAACCGGCTGGAGGCGGACTTCGAGGGCTCCCTCTTCAACACCTACCGGATCCTCCGGACCCTGAACCCGTCCCCCTATATGCTGTACTTCTCCGGCACGGACATGGAGGTGGCCGGCGCCTCTCCGGAGACCCTGGTCCGACTCGAGGACGGGGTCCTGCATACCTTCCCCCTGGCGGGGACCCGGCCCAGAGGGAAGACCCCTGAGGAGGATGACCGTCTGGAGCGGGAGCTTTTGGCAGACCCGAAGGAACTGGCGGAGCACAACATGCTGGTGGACCTGGGCAGGAACGACATCGGGCGGCTCAGTAAATTCGGGACGGTTTCCGTGGAGAAGTACCACCTGATCGAGAAGTACTCCCACGTCAT
>CACZTH010000017.1 GCA_902784035.1 uncultured Eubacteriales bacterium | reverse complement strand
TTCTCTGTCGCCTTATTCCAGTGAAGAGATTATTTCCAGACAGTTCATCCTGGATGAGAAACCGACCGCAATCATCAATATCGTTGATGCGACCAATATTGAAAGAAACCTCTATCTGACCATGCAATTGATGGAGCTTGGCATTCCGATGGTTGTCGCTCTCAATATGATGGATGAGATGGAAGGCAATGGGGGACACGTCAGAATCAATGAGATGGAAGCCATTCTCCAGGTGCCGGTTGTGCCGATTTCAGCGATCCGCAACCAGGGTGTCCATGAACTGATTTCCCATGCCATCCATGTGGCGAAATACCAGGAGCGGCCCAGCCGCCAGGACTTCTGCGACGAGCGGGACCACGGCGGCGCCGTCCACCGCGCCCTTCACGCGACCATGCACCTGATCGAAGACCACGCGGAGCAGGCCGGGATCCCTGTCCGCTTCGCGGCCACGAAGGCCATCGAAGGGGACCACCGGGTCCTGGCGGCCCTGGACCTGACCCAGAATGAGCTGGAGCTCCTGGACCACATCATCATCCAGATGGAGGAGGAGCGGGGCCTGGACCGGGAGGCGGCCATCGCGGACATGCGGTTCGCCTTTATCGAGAAGCTGGTGTCCGAAACGGTCATCAAGCCCAGGGAATCGAAGGAACATGAACGGTCCCGGCGGATCGACCGGATCCTGACGGGGAAGTATACGGCCATCCCGGCCTTCATTCTGATCATCAGCCTGGTCTTCTGGCTGACCTTCAATGTCATCGGAGGGACCCTGCAGAACCTGCTGGCGCAGGGGGTGAACGCGGCGACAGCCTGGACCGATCATCTTCTGACAGTGGGCCACGTGAGCCCCGTGATCCATTCGCTGGTCATCGACGGGGTTTTCACCGGTATCGGGTCTGTGATCAGCTTCCTGCCCATCATCGTGACCCTTTTCTTCTTCCTCTCCCTCCTGGAGGACACCGGCTATATGGCCCGGATCGCCTTCGTCATGGACAAGCTGCTCCGGAAGATCGGCCTTTCCGGCCGTTCCATCGTGCCCATGCTGGTGGGCTTCGGCTGCAGTGTGCCGGCGGTCATGTCCTCCCGGACCCTGCCGTCTGACCGGGATCGGAAAATGACCATCATGATGGTGCCCTTCATGAGCTGCACGGCGAAGCTGCCCATCTATTCCTTCTTCACCGCCGCCTTTTTCCCGGGGCGGGGCGGGCTGATCATGGTCCTTCTCTACCTGACGGGCATCCTCATCGGCATCCTGACAGCCCTGGTTTCCCGCAGCACCTGCTTTAAAGGAAACGCGGTCCCCTTCGTCATGGAGCTGCCCAATTACCGGATCCCCTCGGCGAAAAACGTCCTTCAGCTCCTGTGGGAGAAGGCGAAGGACTTCCTCCAGCGGGCCTTCACCGTGATTTTCGTGGCCTCCATCGTGATCTGGTTCCTCCAGCACTTCAGCCTTCACCTGAACATGGTCAGCGATTCCCAGGACTCCATTCTGGCGGCGGTGGCCGGTCTGATCGCCCCCATCTTCCGGCCTATGGGCTATGGCAACTGGAAGATCACCACGGCTCTGATCACCGGCTTCATGGCGAAGGAATCCGTCGTCGCGACCCTGAACGTCCTCTACGGATCCATGGCGGAGCTGCTTGCCGCCATCACCGTCCGCGCGGCGGGGGCCCTCCTGGTCTTCTGCCTGCTCTATACTCCCTGCGTCGCGGCCATCGCCTCCATCCGCCGGGAGCTGGGCAGCGCCTGGGCCACCTTCATCGTGGTCTTCCAGTGCGCCGTCGCCTGGATGGCCAGCCTTCTGACCTACGGTCTGCTGGGCCTGCTTTTCTGACAAAAAGACGCTTCGCCGGCCGGTCCTGTGTCCTGGCCGCCCCAGCGGCCCGCAGAAAGGAATTTCATGATAAAGTTCGAACGGAAGGGCAGAGAGATCGTCCTGGATCCTGCCGTATCACCGGCTTCTCCCCTGATTCTCCTGATCGAGGGAGAGGGTGAGGGGGCGGAGACCGCGCGGATCTTAACAGAGCTGGGCGCGAAGGATCACACGCTGATGTCGGTCCAGGTTCCGGAATGGTTCCGGGACCTTTCTCCCTGGCCGGCGGAACCGGTTTTTCGGGGAGAACCGCCCATGACAGGCGGGGCGGATGATTTTCTTTCAGAGATCCTCCGCGAGATTCTTCCGGCCGGTCTGGCGGAGCTTTCGGATCCGCCGGCCTGGATCGGCCTGGCCGGCTATTCTCTGGCGGGGCTTTTCGCCCTTTACGCGGCTTACCGGACCGGCCGGTTCAGCCGGATCGCAAGCGTGTCCGGATCCCTTTGGTTTCCCGGTTTCCTGGACTATGCCCGGGCCCACGCTTTTCGCCGCCGGCCCGACGCCGTCTATCTTTCCCTGGGGGACCGGGAGGCCAGGAACCGAAACCCGGTCATGAGAACCGTGGAAGAGAACACGGCCGCCCTCGCCGGCTGGTACCGTGGATTGGGTCTGAACACTGCCTTCCAGCTGAACCCGGGCAATCATTTCCGGGAGCCTGCCTTCCGGACCGCGAAGGGCATCCGGTGGCTTCTGGACCCGGTGGAATCCGGGGAGCCCGGCGGTCTGGACAGGGCGGGCGGAGAAGCGGCTCCAGGCGACTGACGCGGAAGGCGTCCCTGCCCGAGGGAAGGAGATCATGGGATGCGGTATCCGGAATTTTATGAACGGCTCTCAGGGCCCTTTCGGGGGCGGCCGGGAAGAATAAAGGCATTAAAGTGGCTGGACCGGGGGCTGGCCCTGGTCTTTTATCTGGGTTATCCTCTGCTCCTGGCCGGGCTCCTTCTCACCCGCGGGCTCCGGGATCCCCTGTTTTTCAAGTGCCTGCTGGTCCCCGCGGCGGGCTTCGCGGCGGAAACGGTTCTCCGGGCAGCCATCGGCCGGAAGCGGCCTTATGAGACCTACGCGGGTCAGAGCTTCCGGCCTCTTCTGATGAAAGACACGAAGGGCCATTCCATGCCCAGCCGGCACGTCTTCTCGTCAGCGGTGATCGCCATGACTTTTTTTCAAGTATTCCCGCCCGCAGGTCTTCTCCTTCTGCTTCTGTCCGCGGTCATCGCCGGGGTCCGGGTCCTGGGAGGGGTCCATTATCCGAGCGATGTGGCGGCTGGTTTCGGTCTGGGGGTCGCGGCGGGTCTCCTGTATTGGATTCTGTGAGCCGGAGGATTCTCGTGGTTGAAAAGTCCCCGCGCGGCGGGTACACTGGGGAGCAGGAGGATTCATATGCTTTTCTTTTTTCCATTCACTTCGGTCCTGACCGTTTACGCCATCGCGGCGCTGGGCCCGGCCATTTTCCTGATGTATTACATCTATAAACAGGATAAGGTCGAGCCGGAGCCGGGCGGCCTGCTTTGGGCCTGCGTGGGGCGCGGGGTCCTGGCCGCCCTTTGTTCCATCATCCTGGAGATGATCGGTCAGCGGCTTCTGGGCATCAGCCGGATTTCCCAGGACAGTGTGGCCTATACGATCATCCTGGCCTTCGCCATCGTGGCGGTGGCAGAGGAGGGGATGAAGTACTTCTTCCTTTACCGCAGGACCTGGCGGGATCCCAACTTCAATTACCGGTTCGACGGCATCGTCTACGCGGCCTTCGTGTCTCTCGGCTTCGCGGCCTTCGAGAATGTGGAATACGTGCTCCAGTACGGTCTGTCCGTGGCCCTGCCCCGGGCGGTCCTGTCCATCCCGGGCCACCTGGGCTTCTCTGTGGTCTTCGGCTACTTCTATGGCCGGGCCAAGCTGGCGGCGGACATGGGGCATCCCGGGAAGGCGAGGGCAAACATCATCGCGGGCTACCTGCTGGCGGTCTTCCTCCATGGGACCTATGACAGCTGTGCCATGATCCGTACCCAGACAGCCAATACGCTGTTCATCGTTTTCGTGGTCGTCATGTATATCGTCATCTTCCGGCTGATCCGGAAGGAATCCCGGACCGACCGGCCCGTGTAAGGTCTGAAGGAGTCTGAATAATGAATCAGAAATCTCGCGGCGGCCACTCTCCGGAGAAGTCGTCTGCCCGCGGGGGCCTGTCTCAGGCCATGGTCTTCATCCTGCTGTTTGGGATCGTCAGTCTCTTCTCGGATATGACCCATGAGGGGGCGGCCAGCATCCGGGGGGCTTATCTGAGTCTTCTGGGGGCTTCGGCGGGGACCATCGGCTTCGTGTCGGGGCTGGGGGAGCTGACCGGTTATTCCCTCCGCCTCCTGTTCGGCAGGATGACGGATAAGACCGGGAAGTACTGGCCCATGGTGATCCTGGGCTATGTGATCGATATCTGCGCTGTCCCGGCTCTGGCCCTGGTGGGTGAGCACGGCTGGGTGGCGGCCTGCGGGCTCCTCATCATTCAGAAGATGGGAAAGGCGATAAAAAAACCGGCGAAGGATACGGTCATGTCCTTCGCGGCTTCCCAGGAGGGGGCCGGGAAGAGCTTCGCCATTCAGGAGCTTCTGGACCAGATCGGAGCGGTTCTGGGACCGGTCTTCCTCTACCTGATCATGCTTTCACGGTCGGGCGCGGATACCGTCCGCCTCTATGCACGCTGCTTCGCTTTTCTGGCCATCCCCGGCGCGGTGACGGTCGGCCTTCTCCTGGTCACCCGGCGGAAATTCCCGAATCCCGCGGACTTCGAACCGACCCCGAAGGAATACATTCCTTTCCGCTTGAAGGGCGCTTTCATTCTCTATATAGCCGGGATCAGCCTGTCCGCCTTCGGCTTCCTGGACTATTCGCTGATCGTCATGCATGTGTCCCGGATTTTTACCGGCGCGGGGACAGCGGCGGCGGGCGGGTTCCTGACGAGTGAGAGCCTGCCTCTCCTCTACGCGTGGGGCATGCTGGTCGACGCCCTGGCTGCCCTGATCTTCGGCTTCCTTTATGATAAGCGGGGGGTCCTGGCCCTGAGCCTGTCGGCGATCCTGACCGCCCCGGCGGCGCTGGTCTTCACAGGGAAATCCTTCGGCCTGGTGTTCTTAGGCGTCTCGCTCTGGGGCGTGGGCATGGGGGCCCAGGAATCCATCCTGAAGGCCGCGGTGACGACCATGGTCCCGAAGACCAGCCGGGCCACAGGCTATGGGATCTTCGAGTTCTCTTATGGGATCTTCTGGTTCTTCGGCAGCTGGCTGCTGGGGACCCTGTATGACGTGTCGGTGCCCGCCATGGTGGGCGTGAGCGCCTGCGCGGAACTTTTGTCCATCATATTCTATATTCTCTCTTCCCGGGCGGACCGGAGAGAGGCGGGCGGGGCGCCCGGGAGGTGAACCATGCGTTTTAAACTTATCCATGAGAACCATAATGTCGTGGACCTGGACCGGTCGCTGGCCTTCTATGACCAGGCCCTGGGTCTTCGGGAGGTCCGGCGGAAGACAGCTGCGGACGGGTCCTTCATCATCGTTTACCTGGCGAATGATCAGTCTGACTTCGAGATCGAACTGACCTGGCTGAAGGATCATCCGGAGCCTTACAGCCTGGGGGACGAGGAATTCCATATCGCCCTGAGCGTGGATGATTTCGAGGAGGCCCACGCCCTGCATGAGAAGATGGGCTGTATCTGCTTCGAGAATCCGGAGATGGGGATCTACTTCATCAACGACCCGGACGGCTACTGGATCGAGATCCTGCCTGTGAGACAGGCTGGAAACAGGTAGGAAACCTTCATGAGAAAAAGGACCCTTCCAGGTCCTTTTTTTCGTGGGGCTGATGGGGGATCACAGGCTTTTCACAGGCCGAGAAGGCCGGTATGCTCCAGGATGATGCCCCAGAAAACGCCGACGCACCAGAGCAGGAAGGTGATGGAGAGATTCTCCTTCAGGTGTCGGTTGGTTCGGAAGAGGACCAGAAGGCCGACACCGGCGCCTACCAGGAGGCCGGACATCATCTGGCCGGCGGACAGGATCCCTTCCAGGTAGAACTGGGTCAGGAGGACCGAGGCCGCGCAGTTGGGGATGAGACCGATCAGGGTGCAGACCAGGACCCCGGCGGACGCGTGTTCCGACAGCAGGTCATGGAGCGTGGCCTGGCCGACGCCCTCCACCAGGAAGGACAGGATCAGGCTGATCAGGAAGACGAAGAGGGTAATATGCGCCGTGTGGATCAGGGCGGCGCGGACGGCGCTGCCCTCCTCCTCTTCCAGGCCGGCGTGTTCCCGCTCGCAGAGGTCCCGGATGTGTTTCTCTCCGGTGGCCAGGTGGCGGAGGCGGATGAATAGATCCACAGCCAGGCCGGACACAGCTCCCAGGAGGGCTTTCGCCAGGATGATCCGGAGCAGCTGGCTGAGGGGGACCTGTTCGGAGATGAAGATGGGGATCATCTCATCGGAGGTAGAGAGGAAAACGGCCAGGAGGGCGCCCAGGCTGATCAGGCCGCCGGAATAAAGGCTGGCCGCGGCGGCGGAGAAGCCGCACTGGGGGATGACCCCTACCAACGCTCCGACCAGGGGGCTGAAGGGGCCGACTTTCGTCAGCAGGAGGGAGGAGTGGTCTCCGGCCCGCCGTTCCAGGATCTCCATGGCCAGGTAGGTCAGGAAGAGAAAGGGGACCAGTTTAATGGTGTCCACCAGAGAATCCCGGAAGGCGTCGAGGATCATCGTCATTCTTTCCCCTCCTTCGAATACGGATCAGCCGACTTCTGGCATTCGGCGCAGAGACCGGAGATCACGGACGCGGAGCAGTCGATCAGGAAGCCGTGGTCGGCCAGGAGGTGGTCACTGATCTGGTCCATGAACCGGCAGTTCAGGTGAGACACCCGGCCGCACTTCCGGCAGACCAGGTGGAGATGGTGGGCGCAGGACCGGTCCGGGGCAGCGTACTGGTAGCTGACCTCGGTGTCGGCGGGGCCCTTCTGGCTCAGGAGGACGCCTTCCCCGGCCAGACGTTCCAGGTTCCGATAGACTGTAGCGGTATTGATCTGGATCCCCTGGCTGGACATGAGGCTGTAGAGTGCGCCGGCGCTGAGACGGTCGTCGGGGTGGGCGGTGAACCACTGGGTGATCCATTCCCTGTATTTAGAATGATAGGTTCGGGGCATAGTGATTCCTTTCTGGTGCGCGGGGAGGATTATACCACGGGCCTTAGATTTTTGCAAATGATTCGCAGAAATCGAGACAGGCCTGCAGAAATCGAGACGGGGCAGACTTTCTCCCGTCCGCGGAGATGTTGGCGCTGATGCCGCCTGTTCGTTTCAATCCCGCTTTTCTGTGGCATAATAGTAGAGAACGAACAAAGGGGGAGGAAACCATGCGGATCCAGCCATTCATTTTCGACAACCCGGTCCGGGTCCTTTTCGGCCCTGGCCAGCTCCGGAACCTTCATAAGGAGAAGCTGCCGGGTGAAAAGGCGCTGATCGTTTCCTATCTGGACGGGACCGCCAGCCGGTTCGGTTATCTCCAGGCCCTGGAACGGGAGCTGGACCTGAATGGGACGGCCTATGCCGTCTACGAGGGGATTCGGGAGAATCCCACGGATGAGAACGCGGACGAAGGCGCGGCCTTCCTCCGGGAACAGGGCTGTGATTTTCTGATCGCCCTGGGCGGCGGCGCCGTCATGGACTCCGCCAAGTGCATCGCCCTGGCGGCAGCCAATGAGGGGAGAATCTGGGATTATTCACCGTCGAAGAGCGGCGGGAAGAAGGTTCCTGCCCGTGACGCGCTTCCGGTGGTCTGCGTGACTACGTCGGCGGGCACCGGGTCGGAGGTGGATATCTCGGCGGTCCTGACCCGGGAGGAAACGCGGGAGAAGACCGGTTTCCTGCATCCATCCATGATGCCTCGGCTGGCGGTGGTCGACGCGGAGCTGATGGTCAGCATCCCGCCGTTCCGAACGGCTGCCAGGGGATGGACGCGTTTTTCCACGCCTCAGAAACCGTGGTGAACCGGTTCGTTCAGCCCATGGCGGAGATGTTCGCCCTGAAGACCATCGAGCTGGTGGCGGCTTATCTGCCCCGCGCCGTGAAGGATGGGACAGATCTGGAAGCCCGGACCATGATGTCCTACGCCAATACCTTCGCCGGCTACTATATGATGGCTACCAGCGCCCACACCATGGAGCACGCCATGGGGTCTTTCCATGACGACCTGCCCCATGGGGAGGGGATGATTCTTCTGGCCCACGCCTACTATGACTATTTCGCCCGCCGGAAGGCATGTGAGGGGCAGATGGTGAAGATGGCGAAGGCCATGGGGAGGAGGGACCCCCGGACCGGCCTGGACTTCATTCAGGCTCTGGATGACCTGCTGGACGCTGTCGGCTGCGGGGACCTGACCATGTCCGGCGCGGGGATCACGGAGGAGGAGCTTCCTCTGTTCCCGCCGAAGGTTCATGACGTCCTTGCCGGGGATATCACCGCGGACCCGCTTCCCCTGACAGACGCGGACAGGCTGGCCATTTTCCGGGCGGCCTGGAAGTAAGGCCATTCTTAATGGCGCCCTGAAAGACGGGCGTTCCACAAGCATAGAAAGGAAGGTATGACATGAAGAAAGAAGAGCTGATTCAGAAGGTGACGGAGATGAAGGACGCGGCTTCCTGCTGCCCGGAGGCTAAGGAGGCCTGTGAGGCTTATCTGGCCAGCGTTGGGACAGAGAAGGAGGAAGCGGCTCTGAAGGCCCTGTACCAGGAGCTGGCGGAGGATGTAAACGACATCGATGGCTTCATCGCTTATGTTGGCTCTAAGACCGGCCCGGAGGCGGAAGCCGCCGTGGCGGCTGGCAGGGAAGCGAAGAAAAACGGCGCGACCTACTGCCTGTGCCCCGCCTGTCAGGCCGGCGGCTGGATCCTGGACCACCAGAACGATTTTCTGAAATGAAGAAGGTCGTTCCAGGGAAAGAAGAAGACCTGGACCAGATCTTCCGGATCGCCCTCCAGGCGAAGGCTCAGCTGGCCAGCCTGGGCGTGGACCAGTGGCAGAAGAGCTATCCCGAGCCGGAGGTCTGGCGGGAGGACGTCCGCATGGGGCGTCTTTATACGGTGGTGGATGAGGAGCGGCCGGACCAGGTCCTGGGGGCCGCGGCCTTCACCATCGGGGCGGATCCTTCCTATGCGTCCATCCAGGGAGCCTGGCTGACGGGAGGGGATACGGCTTACGGGGTCCTTCACCGGGTCTGCGTCTCGGACCCGGCGAAGGGGCAGGGAATTGCCGGCATCCTGTTCGACGGCGCCCTCGCCATGGTCCGGGCTGCGGGCGCCCGCTCTCTTCGGATCGATACCCATGAGGGGAACCTGCCTATGCGAAGAGCCCTGGAGAAGAGCGGCTTCACCCCTTGCGGGATCATCATCCTGAAGGAGGGCGCCGAAGCCGGTGACCCCAGGATCGCGTATGAGAAGCTGGCGGGCCGCTGATCCTGCCTCCGGCGGGGTCCCGCTGTCAGCGCGCGGAGAAAGGACGAAAGATGGATTTTAAAAGAAACGAGGAGCTGATCTGGCTGGAGGATGAGACCGGAAAAACAGTGGCGCATGTGGAATTTCCTGAAGCCGGGCCCGGGGTCGTGAACGTGGCCCATACTGTGGTGGACCCCTCCATGGGCGGCCGGGGCATCGCCGGCCAGCTCATGGAAGAGCTGGTGAAGGATCTTCGCGAGACCGGACGGAAGGCGGAACTGACCTGTTCCTACGCGGTGAGATGGTTCGGACAGCATGAGGAATGCCAGGATGTGCTGGTGAAGAAATGACAAAGGGCTGGCTGAAGAGGCCGGCCGCTGATTGGGGGATCGAAAGATCCTCCTTTTTTCGTAAAAAAACAAGCTGGAGCCATGTACGGGAAAACGCACAAACTGTTATCTGATAAAATACGAAAACATCTAAGTACAGATTCGAAATTATCGAAATTACGCAAAACTGTACTTATTAAAATAATAATAATTATATATTTTCAGAGACAGTTTCAGGGTATAAGATGGATATACTTATTTTAATGAATTTGTTTGATTCTCGTACAGCGCTGAAAGAGAGGCTCATTATGCCAGATGCCAATCAGAAAGGCCGCCAGCCCCGGGCCAGGCGGTCTGAGAAAACCTATGAACTGGTGATCACCGCCATGTTCGTCGCCATGACCTTCGCGGCCACCTGGCTGATCAATATCAGGTTCCCCTTCATGGGGACCGGCGGACTGATTCACCTGGGCAATGTGCCTCTTTTCGTGGCTGCCATGCTCTATGGAAAGAAGACCGGCGCCATCGCCGGCGGCCTGGGCATGTCCCTGTTCGATCTGATGAGCGGCTGGACGGCCTGGGCGCCGTTCACGCTGGTCATCGTCGGCCTGATGGGTTTCACCGTCGGCCTGATGGAGGAGAAGCAGCCGGTCCGGAATTCCCATGTCCGCCATGCCCTCGAGGTTATCCTCGCCATCGTGATTAAGGTGATCGGCTATTATTTCGCGGAGGTCATTCTGACCGGCAATTGGATCGCCCCGGTGGGATCCATTCCCGGGAATGTTGTCCAGGTGGGCGTCGCCGGCGTCCTGGTCTGCCTTTTCATCGAGCCGCTGAAGCGGGCGGTGTTAAGAGGCGCCGCCGTAGGGAGGAGGAGCCATGTATAGGATCATGTCGGCGGGGCCGACCCAGGTCAGGGAGAATGTCATGGAGGCCAGGTCCCGCTGGTTTCCCAATCCGGATGTGGATCCGGATTTCGTCGAATACTATAAGGAGACCTGCCGCCTCTTCTCCAAAGCGCTGGGGACGGACAGTGAGTGCCTGATCCTGGGCGGGGAGGGCATTCTGGGTCTGGAAGCCGCGGTGGCCTCGCTGACAGAACCGGGAGACCGGGTCCTGGTGGTGGATAACGGCATCTTCGGGAAGGGCTTCGCGGACTTCGTTTCTATTTACAGGGGCGAGCCGGTGGTCTGGCACCAGGATTACCATCACACCCTGGACCTGGATGCGCTGAGAGCCTTTCTGGAGCAGGATCATGATTTTAAATACGCCACGCTGGTTCACTGCGACACCCCCAGCGGGATCCTGAACGACGCGGCGGGGGCCGCCAGGATCCTGCACGAGTACGGGATCCTGACCGTGGTCGATTCTGTGGCGGGTATGTTTGGAGAGCCTCTGGACGCTTCGGATATCGATATTCTGCTGGGCGGTTCCCAGAAGGCCCTGTCCTGCCCGCCGGGCCTCACCATGGTCTGGATCAGTGACCGGGCCTGGGCGGCGATGGAAGCGCGGAAGACGCCGGTGGCCAGCTTCTATGCCAACCTCCTGAACTTCCGGACCTATTATCAGGACCAGTGGTTTCCCTATACGATGCCGGCCAGCGACATTCAGGGGATCCGGGCCGCCCTCGATAACTGGCTGGCTGACCCGGATCCCTACGGCAGGCACCGGAAGCTGGCCCAGGCCGTCCGGAGGGCGGTGACGGAAGCGGGTCTCGTCATGTATCCGCGGGATGGCTTCGCTTCGACCGTGACGGTCGTGGAGGTACCGGAGGGCGTTTCCTGTGATGACCTGCTCGGGCAGCTCCGGCGGGAGGGCGTCCTCCTGTCAGGGTCCTTCGATGTCCTGGCGGGAAAGGTCTTCCGGATCGGCCACATGGGTGAGAATGCCCGGAAGGACCAGCTCCTTCCCACTTTACAGACCCTTCAGAAGGTCCTGAAGGAACAGGGCGTGGCCCTGAAGGCGGACCTGCCCCAGGTCTTTCTCGCCGCTCTGGGAGAATGAAAGAGGAGAACCATGTCCGTGATCATGAAGAAGATTCTGACCTCTGCTCTGGCCGTGGTCCTGGTCCTGGCCCTTTGTCTGCCCCTGGCGGCCTGTGGGGGCCAGAAGAAGGCGAGCGGGAAGACAGGATCTGAAAAGAAGACGACGTCCTCTTCGACGAAGTCATCTGCCCAGACCTCCAAGTCGTCATCGAAGTCATCCGCCCCGTCCGGCTCCGTCAAGCTGGCGCCGGTCTACGCCGCCTATAAGAAGATCCTTCAGCAGAATGAGAAGGCCATCCGGGCCTACACCTGGCAGGGCGCGCCTGGTCAGACTGTGGAGGACGGAAAGAAGGGGATCGGGAGGCCCTGCGCATTGGCGGACCTGAATGGGGACGGGACCCCGGAGCTTTGCTTCATGACGGCGTCGACGTCCTATCAGGCGACGCTTATGATCTTTACCTACTACGGCGGTGCACCGCATCAGGTCTCTTATTCCGGCTTCGAGGATTATGGCGGGGTCTACAGTGACGCCCTGGCGGCGGGCGGCTGCACCTACGTCCTCTATAAGACCGGGAAGTCGGGGCAGTTCGGTCTTTACGAAACCACCACGGATGAGAGCATTATCTCCACCATCCATGTCTTCAGCTTTGACGGGAAGAAGGCGTCCCAGACCCAGAAGCTGCAGAATATTTACGGGCCGGGGGCGAATGGGGAAACCTCGGATAAGTATACGCTGAATGGGAAGTCCATCAGCGCGGATGCCGGGAAAAAGAATTTCACCAGCCTTTCCGCCGATCTGACCCAGGCCATCCTCTTCAGCGGCGGAGCCTCTGATAAGGGGAATTCCATCTGGAAACGATTCACCAGCGGCGACGCCCTCTGCGTGTCCTATGACGCCATGATCAAAAAACTTGGCTGAGGGTGCCGCGGCAAGACGCGCCTTCTGGCGATCATAACGCCGGGCCTTCCCGCTGTCATAACGCCGAGCTCGCCTGTTCCGGGGCGCCGGCGTTTTCTGTTCTCAGCGGCCCGGATCGGACCACCGGGCGGGCCCTTTTTCTTCCACGCGGGGGACATGGTTGACGGTCAGGATGCCGGCGGAAACGAGGACCAGGGCCAATAGGGTGAACAGATCCAGGGCCTGGCTCTCTTTCAGGAAAACAGCGGACAGGATCACGCCGAAAACCTGGTTGCTGAAGCTGAAGATGGTGATCCTGGATACGGGGTTGTACTTCAGGAGGAGGCCCCATACCGAGTAAGCGACGGAAGAGATCAGCGCCATGTAAAGCAGAAGGAAGGCGCCTTCCGGAGAGCCGATGCGGAAGCCCCCGCCGGAGAACCGGCCGATCAGGATCATGACCAGGCCGCCGATCGCGAACTGGCTGCCGGACAGGACTACCGGATCCTCATTCTCGCTGAACCGCTTCAGAAAGACCGTGGAGAAGGCGTTGGCGGCGGCGGCCAGAAACATGAGAAGGTCCCCGAAGGCGGGGGTCAGTGACAGGGTGCCGCCGGACAGGTTGACCAGGACCAGGCCGGCGAAGCCCAGAAGGCAGCCCAGGACTTTCCGGCCGGTCAGTTTCTCCTGCCGGAACAGGAAAACGGCCAGGAGGATGGACAGGAAAATCTGCGTGCCAATAATGATAGACCCCTTCACAGCCGTGGTTCTGGCCAGTCCCATGTAGAAAAAAGTATATTGCAGGATAGTCTGAAACAGGGCCAGGATCCCGGTCTTCTTCAGGGTGCTTCCGCTGTACTTCGGCAGCTTCCTGCTGGCCAGGGCGTGGATGGCCAGGGTCAGGAGGCCTGCCAGAAAGAAGCGGATTCCCGCGAACAAAAGCTGAGAGGGGGCGTCCTGGGCCGCGATATGGAAGATCCGGTAGCCGGTCTTGATGCAGGGGAAAGCGCTGCCCCAGAGCAGGCAGCAGAGGAGAGCCAGGGCCGTGACGAGGGCGGGGGATTGGAGCGGATGTCGGTTGGATTTTGTCATGGATCTGCCTTTCTGGACCTGTACCGGCGCTTGCGGCCGTTCATCCGCTATATTCTACCAGAGCCCAGCTTTCCCGAAAAGAGCGGGCGTGTCTTGGGCGGAGGCTTTTTCATTTCTGTGGGGATTGTAGGATACATGGGCTGGAAATGGGTTCCCCGCCGGGGATTTTTTGGTATAATAAACCTATCAGCAGAATCGGGATGGCCGGGCGGCAGGACGGCGGGCCGCCCCGGAAGGAGACCAGCTATGAAGAGTCAAGCATGATTTAGCAAATAATTTCGATTTTCTCGGATCGCGATTTTGGGCGACCTTAATAGAGCA
>CACZTH010000016.1 GCA_902784035.1 uncultured Eubacteriales bacterium | reverse complement strand
CTGATTCATATGATTTTCTGCTTTTCTTCATGATAATACATCGATTCCGGCCCGTTCCCGACGCGGCCGGCGCCGGCCCCACGGCAGTGTTCCCGGCGGCAGATCCATCTTTCTGTATTTTTCATTTTTCGTTTACTGCCCCCTCGATCCTTATTAACGGGACCGGAGTTATTCTTCGGTCATTCTGTGTGATACCAGCAGTCAATACATCTGAGCCGCTTTCAGGCGGAAGGAGCACCATGACAGAAAATGTAACAAAAGCAGCCTCGGCGGCTTCGCCGGAAACCGACGAAAAACCAAAGAAAACGACGCGGCGGCGAACGACGAAAAAGGCCGCGGAGCCCGGATCAGTGACGGAACCGGAAGCCCCGGCGCCCTCGTCGGAAACCGACGAAAAGCCAAAGAAAACGACGCGGCGGCGGACGACGAAAAAGGTCGCGGAGAAGAGCGCCGGGAAAACGCCTGAGAAAGCCGGGGAGAAGGCCGCTGAAAAGGCCGAGGAACCCGGGTCGGGGACAGGAACTGAAGCTGAACCAGCCGCTCCCAAACGCCGCGGTCGGCCCCGGAAAAATCTCGCAACGACTGAAACTACGAAGGCATCGTATAATAACGAACGAAACGGGAAAGTGATCCGGAAAACGGGACGGCCGACCTCGAAGAGGACAGCGTTCGGGGGCACCGCGTCGGTTTCTGACGGTGCGGCGACATCCGACGCGGCCGCTGTTTCATCTGGCGCGCCGGCGTCCATACATGCTGACGTCGGGGCCTCTGTTCCTTCCGCTGTCGTGAAGGCGGCGGAACCTGCCGCTGAATCACCCGCGCTGGTGGGTCCGTCAGCTTCTGCTCCGGCGGGAGAACAGTCTTCTGTCCGGGTTCAGGGTACCGAACCCGAGTCGAGCCCGGAGAGACCGTCCGGGCGCCGCCCGTTCATCCATGCCAGCGATGACCAGGAGACAGGCGCGGATTCTGAAAGCGGCCGCCGGGAGCCGCATAGAGCCACCGGCTCCTATGACCCCAGCCGCCGGCCTGAGGTCACCGGCATCCTGGACATCGCCGAGGCAGGCTTCGGTTTCCTTCGCTTCGATGACTTCCTGACCAGCGACCGGGACGTCTATGTGTCTCCCACACAGATTCGCCGCTTCAACCTGAAGACCGGCGACGAGATCAAAGGCATCTCCCGCCTTCCGAACGTGGGAGAGAAGTTCGGCGCCCTTCTCTACGTCGAGACCGTCAATGGTCTGGATCCCGGCGAAGCCATCCGCAGAACACCCTTCGAAGACCTGACTCCCATCTTCCCGAACGAGCGGATCAGCCTGGAGGAGAATCCCCGGGACCTGTCCACCCGCCTCATCGATCTGATCGCCCCCGTTGGGAAGGGTCAGCGGGGCATGATCGTAGCGCCGCCGAAGGCCGGAAAGACCACCCTCCTGAAAAGCGTGGCAAAATCCATCGAAGACCTGCACCCGGAGATCGAACTTATGGTTCTTTTGGTCGACGAGAGGCCTGAGGAAGTCACAGATATGCGGCGGAGCCTGAAGTCTGGCCGCGTGGTCTATTCCACCTTCGATGAACTCCCCCAGCACCATGTGAAGGTGGCGGAGATGGCCCTGGCGAGAGCCAAGCGCCTGGCTGAAAAAGGCGATGATGTGGTCGTTCTCCTGGACAGCCTGACCCGGCTGACCCGCGCTTATAACCTGGTGGTTCCGCCCTCCGGCCGCACCCTGTCTGGCGGCATCGACCCCGCCGCCTTCTACGGGCCGAAGCGTTTCTTCGGCGCCGCCCGCAACATCGAAAACGGCGGCAGCATCACGATCCTGGCCACCGCCCTGGTGGACACCGGCAGCCGGATGGACGATGTGATTTTCGAGGAGTTTAAGGGTACGGGGAACATGGAGCTCCACCTGGACCGCCGCCTCTCTGAGAAGCGGATCTTCCCGGCCATCGATATTTACCGGTCCGGAACGCGCCGGGAGGAGCTTTTGATGGACCAGGAGGAACTGGAAGCCATCTGGATCATGCGGCGGGCGCTGAGCAACCGTCCGACCCAGGAGGTAACCGAGGAAATTATCGACAACCTGGCCCACACCCGGACCAACCGCGACTTCACCGCCGTCATCCGAAAGGTCTTCCGCTGACAGGGATGAGGAAGGCGACTCAGAAAGGCGATCATGGATTTCAGTAAGATCTTCCTGAAAAACGCCTGCCCTACTTCGATCGGGGGGCAGGCCGTCATCGAGGGGGTTATGATGCGCGGCCTGCAGCGCACCGCCACTGCCCTCCGCCTGCCAGACGGCAGAATCTACGTCCGGACAGAAAAGAATCGGGCGGCGGCCGGGATCTGGAAGCTGCCCCTGATCCGTGGCGTGGTCTCCTTCGTCATATCTTTAGTCCTGGGCATTTCCATCATCAACTTTTCCGCCGATGTACAGGCGTATTTCGACACAGATGAAGAGAGCGCCGGCCCTGAGACGAAATCCGACGCCGCGTCGAAATCCTACGAAGACGCCGCGTCGAAATTAGGCAAAGAGACGAAATCCGACGCCGAGGAGCCCGGCCGCTTCGAAAGGTTCCTGTTAGCGCATTTCACGGAGCGGCAGGTCTGGAATTTCATGATGGTGATTTCTCTGATCATTGCCTTCGCTTTCGCCATCGGGGTCTTCGTGATCCTGCCCACCTGGGCCGTCAGTTTCCTGAAAAACTGGATTCACAGCAGCGTCGCGCTGAACCTGATCGAAGGTCTGGTCCGTATCGTCATGTTCGTGATTTATATCCTGGTGATCTCACGGATGGAAGACATCCGCAGGGTCTTCGAATACCACGGCGCGGAGCATAAGACCATTCACTGCTTCGAGAACGGTCTGGACCTGACCGCCGAAAACGCGCAGCAGTTCTACACCCTCCATCCGCGCTGCGGGACCAGCTTCCTCATGTTCGTTATGGTTATCAGCCTGGTCCTGTTCAGTCTGCTGGGGTGGCCCAGTCTGGCCATGCGGATTCTCTCCCGGATCCTCCTCATGCCTGTGGTCGCGTCCCTCTCCTATGAGGTTCTCCGCTGGGCCGGCCGATCTTCTAATCCGGTCGTCGAGTTTCTGAGCCTTCCCGGCCTCCTGCTCCAGAAGCTGACCACCCGGGAGCCCGATGAAAAACAGCTGGAGATCGGAATCTGCGCGCTGAAATCCGTCCTGGTCCCCGATGATACGCCATATTTCGAAGGCTTCTGTGATAAAGACGGACATCTTCTGGAGCCCTTCTCTATCGCGCAGGAGGATCCGTCATGACCGATTCTGCCCAGACGGTCCGAGCCCTGATCGCGAAGGGTAAGGCCGCCCTGAAGGCCGCCGGCCTCCCGGACCGGGACGCGGAGGTGGACAGTGCCCTGCTCTGGTGCGGCCTGGCCGGCATTTCCCGCGGCCAGCTCGTTCTGACCGCCAGGGACCCGGCGGACCCCGCCCTGACTTCCGCTTATGAGGCGCAGATCGCCCGCCGGGCCGATGGAGAGCCTCTCCAATACATTCAGGGCCAGGCCGCTTTCATGGGACTGACCTTTCTCGTGGACGATCATGTCCTGATCCCCCGATTCGATACAGAGATTCTGGCTGAGGCCGCCCTGACCGCGGTGGACCAGCTGGCGGCCGCGTTTCCGAACGCCCCGCTTCCGGTCCTGGATCTCTGCACCGGCAGCGGGGCCCTGGGCCTGACCATCGCCAGCCTCCGGCCCGCGGCGCGGGTGACCTGCACCGACCTGTCTTCGGACGCCCTGGCGGTAGCAGTGGAGAATGGGCGGAGGCTTGGGGTCAGCGCCCGTTTCCTGCAGGGAGACCTTTTTCAGCCGGTCGACCAGGAGACGGGAGGCCCGGCCGATCACCAGTTCGCTTTGATCGTCTCCAATCCGCCCTATATTCCCACGAAGGAAATTCAGGGGCTCAGCGCCGAAGTCCGGGATCATGAGCCGAAGCTGGCCCTGGACGGCGGGCCGGACGGCCTTGCCGTCTACCGAAGGATCGTTCCCGGGGCGGCAGACCACCTTCTGCCCGGCGGCGTCCTGCTCCTGGAGATCGGCTGGGACCAAAGGCAGGCGCTTTCCGCGCTCCTCCGGGCGGACGGCCGCTTCGAAGAGATCAGCTGCCTGCGGGATCTGGCCGGTAAGGACCGGGTGGTCCGGGCCGTCCGGAGTGAAGCATGATGAACAGCGCGGCGCGGAGAAAGGAGCGTATAGTAATGAAGACAGCGGAAGAACTCAGAGAGCTCCTGCGGCGCATCGATCACCGGAGCTACCCTGCATATAAGGACACTCGGGGCGCGTATGATTTCGGGGACTATATCCTCTGGATCGAACATGTGCAGGGAGATCCCTTCGCGGCGCCCAGCGCGCTGAGCATCACAGTCCCGGGCCGGCTGGCCGGCTTCCCGAGGGAAACAGCGTCGGCGCCCTGGCGGAGGACGGCGCTGGAGGACCTGCTGCTGCGGCGCTTCGGGCGTCAGGCGGCGGCGCGGTCGAAGCAGGTGGGCGGCTCCGGGAAGAGCGGCGTCATCTCCGTCTGCCGGCCAGGTCAGGAGATCCTGCGCCGGTCGGACTGTGAGATCGATCCGGACTCCATGGATGTGACCGTCCGCTTTCACGCCGGCTTCCCCGCCCATGGCAGGACGATCGATTCCCGGGCGCTGGAAGAGATCCTGTTCGCTTACCTGCCGGATGCGGCAGGCGCGTCGCTGTATTACGAGACGACAGATAGGCTAAGGCTTCACGCGGCGCTCGATCTGGCGGATGATCAGCAGGCGGTCCGTGACGCGCTTCCGGGTATGGGGCTCACGGCTTTCATCGCGGACGGTTCTGTACTGCCCCGGGCGTCCGGGGTGTCGGAGCGCCCGATGGCGGGCGCGGTCCCCTTCGAGAGCCCGGAGGAGCTGCGGGTCACGATCCCGGTCCCGCACCGGGGCAGCGTGTCCGGCATGGGGATCCGCCGCGGCGTCACCCTTATCGTCGGAGGAGGTTATCACGGGAAGTCCACACTGCTGAAAGCGCTGGAGCGGGGCGTCTGGCCGCACATCGCCGGAGACGGCCGGGAGTTCGTCGTCACGGATGCCGCGGCGGTGAAGATCCGCGCTGAGGACGGTCGCAGCGTGGCGAAGGACGACATCTCGATGTTCATCCATGACCTTCCGGACGGGAAAGACACTTCGTCGTTCACGACAGAGGACGCCAGCGGCAGCACGTCTCAGGCCGCGAATACCGTGGAAGCGCTGGAAGCGTGCGCTTCCTGTCTTCTCATCGACGAGGACACCAGCGCTACGAATTTCATGGTGCGGGATGAGCTGATGCGCCGGGTTATCGCCCCGGAGAAGGAGCCGATCACACCGTTCATCGAGCGGATCCGGCAGTTCTATGATTCCTTCGGCGTCTCCACCGTGCTCGTCGCTGGAAGCAGCGGCGCGTTCTTCAACTGCGCCGACGACATCATCCAGATGGACCGCTATGTTCCGAAGGTCATCACGGCCGCCGCGAAACGGGCCGCGGAGGATTTTCCGCCGGAGGAAATCAGGACCGGGCCGCTGGCCACGCCTGATTTTTCGCGGGCCTTTCCACGGGACGGCGGCCTTCGGGACCGGGGCCGCGTGAAGATACGGGTGAACGGGACCGACAGCTTCGATATCGGTCATGAGACGGTGGATCTGCGCTGCGCGGAGCAGCTGGCGGATCCGGATCAGCTGCGGTTCCTGGCTCATACGCTCGTATGGATCCTGGAGGAAGGCCTCGATGGGCAGCGCGCGCTGCGAGGGGCCGCCGGCCTGCTGCAGGAGAAGCTGGACCGGGACGGCTTCCGGGCATTATTTCCGGAAGGCCGGGTGCCGGCAGGCCTGGCCATGGCCAGGCCGCAGGAAATCCTGGAAGCCGCGTCCCGCTGGCGGGGGTTCGCCGGCGGAAAGCGCCCGCAGAGGGAGCGCCGGGACGGAGACGATGGAAACAGCCGGCGGCCGGAGGACCGGGGCCGCCGCGGAGGCGGCAGCGCGGGCCGGGGCGGAAGTGGATATGGATACGGCCGCGGAGGAAATGGCCGCGGCCACAGGAGATAACCGTCAGGAGGCGCGGATTTGGAATACGGGAAGGCTGACTGGGAGCGGCATTACATGGAGGACTGCGCGGAGCGGCAGCGGGAGGTCCAGAGCCGCCTGAAGTATAATCACATGCTGGGCGGCGAGGTCATCGGCGCGTCCTTCGAGGACCAGAGCGTTACGTACCGCTATCCCCTCTCCCCGTGGGAGGCGGATGAGTCCGGCGAAATCCGCGCCGGGATCCTCGTGACGATCGTGGACAGCGCGAGCGGCACGTTTATGGGGTCCGTATGCGGCACGGGCTCCGCGACGGCGGGCATCGACGCGGTCCCGGTCCGCGAGGCCTATCTTGGGCAGCACATCATCGCGGAGGCGCGGCTGATCCACGCCGGTTG
>CACZTH010000015.1 GCA_902784035.1 uncultured Eubacteriales bacterium | reverse complement strand
CTTTCATAAATGCCTTTCATTCTGTCGAACACGCGCCTGATCGAACCCCTTCTCCGCCTGTTTTCCGGTCTCCCGGGCCGGGTTCCGTTCCCCTGCCTGGGAGCCTCTCCGCTCCAGGCGCCCTCTCCTTTCAGGAAACGGTAAGTTTTCATGAATTTTCGGAATTTTAAAGATCGTTCTCAATGGGAGCGGATGATGGTTCTTTCGTAAGCCCGCGTTCCTTCGCTATGTCAAAATTATATCAAACCTTGTGCATCTGACAACAACTCTTTCTGAATTGAGAGACATTTCAGGGGTCCTTAACGCGCGGTTAACAAATATTATCATCGGACGCCCTAATCCACTGAAATCAAGGAGCGCGAATGCTTCCGCGCTTCTCTTCCCCTGATCGCCCCGGGGGAAAACAGGCGGACGATCGCACGAAAAAGCGGCCTGCCCCGCTGACGGGACAGGCCGCTGTGCCTTTGACCATAAATTCACATGCCGGGACCGATGTCCTTAACCTCCTCCGAGGCGACGGCCTTCTCGATCAGCTCGTCCACATCCAGCTTGGATTCTGAGCGAAGGATCCGATCCAGCTTCGGCCGGGTCACCGGGTGCTTCGGGAGGAAGACCGTGCAGCAGTCCTCATAAGGCTCGATGGAGGTCTCATAGGTGCCGATCTCCCTTGCTTTCTCCATGATGTCAACCTTATCCATGCCAATCAGAGGCCGCATGACCGGGAGGTTCACACTGGCGTCGGTGACCACCAGGGCATCAGAGGTCTGGGAGGCCACCTGGCCCAGGTTCTCTCCGGTGACCAGCATCTGGCAGCCGTTCTGTTCAGCGATTCGTTCCGCGATCCGCATCATGAACCGGCGGACCAGAATGGTGGTCTCCTCTTCCGGGCAATGCATGACGATCTGCTCCTGGATGGGCAGAAGGTTGATGATATGGACCCGGATCCGGCCGCAGTAAGAGGCTACGATGCCGCAGAGCCGCTCCACCTTCTCCTGGGCCCGCTCGCTGGTGTAGGGATAGCTGTGGAAATGAACGGCTTCCATGACCATGCCCCGTTTCGCCATCATCCAGGTGGCCACCGGGCTGTCGATACCGCCGGAGAAGAGGGCCAGCCCCTTCCCATTGGTTCCCAGGGGCAGGCCGCCGGTGCCGGAAATCTTACTGTCATAGAGGAAGGTGCCGTCCCGGCGCAGGTCCACGAAAAGCTTCACATCCGGCTCATGGACGTCCACCTTCAGGACCTTACAGCCGATCAGGACCTTCGCCCCGATGATCCGGGCGATCTCCGGGGACTTGACCGGGAAGGTCTTATCCGCCCGCTTGGCTTCCACCTTAAAGGTGCGGACGCCCCGTTCCGCGATCTGTTCCTTCATGAAGGCCACGGCGGTATCCCCGATCTTATCCAGGTCACTCTCACATTCTACCGCCGGGCTGATGGAGGAAACGCCGAAGACCCGTGAAACGGTCCGGATCAGATCCTGGGCATTCAGCGCCTGGGGGGTCCGGATATAGATCAGGCCTTCATGCCGGCGGACATCGATCCGGCCGCCGTCACCCAGTCCCTCCTCCAGAGGCTTCACCGCCGTCCGGATCCGCTCCACCAGTTTTTTCTCGAAAAAGGGCTTGTTCATCCCCTTCAGCGCCACCTCGCCGGTGCGCACGATGTAGATCCGCTGTTCGTTCATCTTCTCCCCCGCCTGAACTGGCCCAGCCTCCGGAAGGTGCCCACGGCCTCCTTCACCAGGTCCACGGCCTTCTCCGCCTCTTCCGGCGTATTATATCGACTGAAACTAAACCGAATGGCGCCCTCCAGCGCCTGATCCGAAAGCCCCATGGCGGTCAGCACATGGCTGCCGCCCCTCTTATGGGAAGAGCAGGCGGAGCCGGTGGACACATACAGCCCTGAGGTCTCCAGGGAATGAAGGATCACTTCGCCCCGGGTCCCGAGGAAGCTCACGTTCAGGACCGACGGCGCCCCGTCCTCCGGGCTGTTCACCTGGATGTCCGGCACCTCGGCCCGGAGGCCCTGGAGCAGGGTCGCCCGGACCCGGGCCATCCGGTCTGAAGCCTCCTGGCCCGCCTCCGCGGCCAGCCGGCAGGCCTCCCCGAAACCCGCGATGTCCGGCACGTTCTCCGTGCCCGACCGGAAGCCCCGCTCCTGGCCGCCGCCCAGGATCAGGGGCGGCAGGTGGATGCCCTTCCGGATGTAGATGGCGCCGGTCCCCTTCGGCCCATGGAATTTATGGCCGCTCACGGTGAGAAAGTCGGCGTCCAGCCCGGACAGATCCATCTTCCCGTAGGCCTGGACCGCGTCGGTATGGAAGTAGGCGCCCTTCCTGTGGGCGATCGCCGCCGCCTCCCGGACCGGCATCACGGCTCCGGTCTCATTATTCACGGCCATCATGGATACCAGCGCGGTATCCTCATCCACCGCCGCCCGCAGGGCTTCCATATCAGGCCTGCCCCACCGGTCGACCCCGATCAGGACCACCTCCCAGCCATCTTCCTGGAGCCGCTTCAGAGGCTCCAGAACAGCCGGGTGCTCTACAGCGGTTGACACCATCTTCCGGTGGGTCTTCCGCCGGGTCCGGGCCGTGCCCAGGATGACCTCATTATCACCCTCCGATCCGCCGGAATTAAAGTATACCTCCTCCGGGGAAGCGCCGATGGAGGCCGCGAAGCGCTTCCTGGCCTCTGTGACAATCTTCTCCGACTCCAGTCCCAGCCGGTGCAGTGAAGACGGGTTCCCGAAGGCCTCCCTGGCCGTCCGCTCGATGACCTTTGTCACCTCATCGGCCTGCCGGGTGGTCGAACTGTTGTCAAAATAGATCACTGTCTTCTCTCCAAAAAAGCCGGGCCCTCCCGGGAAAGATCCCGTGAGAGCCCGCTCAGATCTCTGTTATTTCGCGTAATCCACGGCTCTGGTTTCCCGCACCACATTCACCTTAATCTGGCCCGGATATTCCAGCTCCGACTCGATCCGCTTGGACACGTCTCTGGCCAGGAGAGCCATCTCGTCGTCCTTCACGGCTTCCGGGTTCACGATGATCCGAATCTCGCGGCCCGCCTGAATGGCGTAGGAATTGGATACGCCGGGGGTAGTGTTCGCGATCTCCTCCAGCTTCTCCAGCCGCTTCACATAGATGTCCAGAGACTCCCTTCTGGCGCCCGGTCTGGCGGCGGAAAGAGCGTCCGCGGCGGCGATCAGGACCGCCTCCATGGACTTCGGCTCATAGTCGCCATGGTGAGAAGCCATGGCGTTGATGACCGCGTCGGTTTCCTTATATTTCTTCAGGATCTGAATGCCGATGTCGACATGGGTCCCCTCGTACTCATGGTCCAGGGCCTTCCCGATGTCATGCAGGATGCCGGCCCGCTTGGCCAGCTTCACATCCAGGCCCAGCTCGCCGGCCATCAGCCCGGCCAGGTGAGAAACCTCGATGGAATGCTGGAGGACGTTCTGCCCGTAAGAGGTCCGGTAATGGAGCCGGCCAAGGAGCTTGACCAGTTCCGGATGAAGGTTGTGGATGCCTACCTCGAAGGTGGCCCGCTCGCCCTCTTCCTTAATGACCCGGTTCACTTCCTTCTTCGCCTTCTCAACCATCTCCTCGATCTTCGCGGGATGGATCCGGCCGTCCACGATCAGTTTCTCCAGCGCCAGCCGGGCCACTTCTCTGCGGATAGGATCGAAGCCGGAGATAATAACAGCTTCCGGCGTATCATCGATGATCAGGTCCACCCCGGTCAGTGTCTCGATGGCCCGGATGTTCCGGCCCTCCCGGCCGATGATCCGGCCCTTCATGTCGTCGTTCGGCAGGTTCACGACGGAAAGCGTGCTCTCCGCCACCTGGTCCGCCGCGCAGCGCTGGATGGCGCCGACGATGATCTCCTTCGCCTGCGAATCCGCTTCTTCCTTCGCCTTCGCCTTAATATCCTGGATCATCTGGGAAGCTTCGTGGCGGCATTCCTTCTCCACGTCTTCCAGAAGGATCTTCTTCGCCTCCTCCGCCGTATAGCCGGAGATCTTCTCCAGCTCATGAATCTGCTGGTCCAGCAGGTCCTGGGCGTCCTGGCGCTTCTTCTCCGCCTCCTTCTCCGTCTGGCCGATCTTCTTCTCTCGCCTGTCGATCTGCTCCAGCTTCCGGTCCGCGCTTTCTTCCTTCTGCTGGATCCTGTGTTCCTGGCGCTGGATCTCGTTCCGGCGCTCCCGGACTTCCCGGTCCGCCTCGTTTCTGATCCTGTGCGCTTCCTCCTTCGCCTCTAGTTCAATCTCCTTCCGAATGGTCTCTGACCGGTTCCGCGCGTCCAGAATCAGGTTCTGCGCCTGCTGCTCCGCGCTCCCCACCGTCTTCTCAGCGATGGACTTCCGCCAGATATATCCGATCAAAATTCCGACCACCGCCAAAGCGATGCCCACGATCACGGTAATGATGGGAGACATCCGTGTACCTCCTGTATTCAATTAAGGCCTCACCAATCACACGAACAGAGACAGGCCGTCCACTCTCTGCCGGTTTCCTTGTATCCACGCAAAACTCCTTCCGCGAGGAGAAATTTTTATGGTTTACAACTGATATATTATACGTTTTTCTTCTATCCGCTGTCAAGAAGCACAGGCCCGTCCGGAACGGGCGAGCCTGAAAAAGCGCTGATAATACTGATAGAAATGAGAGAACTGGTCCGCGGCCTCCGCGCCTTCCTGACGGTTCAGGCCTGGCCGGCCTCGTAGGCATCGTCTTCCCGCTGCAGACGGCGGACGATGTTTTCGAAATTCCGCCGGATATAGGTGCCCGGCTTCAGGACGATGGGGACGCCGATGTTCGTGGAGATGTTGATGTTCTCATCCTGGAGGATGGCGCCGATGATCGGGGGCATCATCATGGCCCCGATCTCCTCGATCTTCGGCACATAGCCGGCCTTCATGATCTCAGGCTGGATCCGGTTCACCACGACGAACCGTTCCTTCACACCCAGTTTCAAAAGCACCCGGTCCAGGGAATCCGCGTTCCGGATCGAGGCGTATTCCGGAGTCGTGACCAGGATCGCCATGTCCGCGCCCGCGGAAGCCACCACCAGCCCATCGTCGATCCCGGACGGGGCGTCGATGATGACCACATCGAAGGTGTCCGACAGCTTCTCACAGAGGACCTTCGCGTGCAGGGGGGTGATATAGCCCCCATCCTTCACCGGGGAAGCGCCCATAATGTACAGGTTGCGGAAGCGCTCGTCCCTGATCAGCGCCTGGCTGATCCGGCAGAGCCCGGTCATGGCGTCGTGCGCGTCATAGACCACGTTGTTTTCCAGACCCAGGTACAGGTCCACGTTCCGAAGCCCCATGTCCATGTCCACGATCACCACCCGGCGCCCCATGATGGCGAACATGGCGCCCAGGTCCGTGGCGAACATGGTTTTCCCTGTACCGCCCTTACCAGAGGCGATAAGTATGGCTTTCCCCATTGATTCCTCCAAACTACGAAAATCAGGAGAT
>CACZTH010000014.1 GCA_902784035.1 uncultured Eubacteriales bacterium | reverse complement strand
TCCAGGAAATGAGATAATTGGCGGTCCAGCCGATGGGAGACGCGTACCAGACCATCTGGATGCCCACCACCGGGGCCAGGGTGAAGGACAGGATGATCCGGATCCCCAGGTTGACGAGGTTGGCGATGGTGAAGGCCCGGGTGTCCTGGGCCCCTCGGAGCAGGGCGTCCTGGGCCATCTTCACGCCCAGGATGCCCACGAAGATCCCGTCGCAGCGAATATAGGAGGTACCGGCCCGGAGAGCCTCCTCTGTCAGGTTCCTGCCCAGGAACATCCGGACGAAGGTCCCGGCCAGGGGCTCCATGATCAGGAACATGGCCGCGCTGAAGATGGCGATCAGGACCAGGACAGCCTTATAGCCCTGCCGGACCCGCTCGTCCTTCCCGGACCCGATGTTCTGAGCGGTGTAGGAGGACATGGCGTTGTTGAAGGCGCCCCAGGGCACGCAGCAGTAATTCTCGATCCGCATCCCCGCCGAGTATCCTGCCAGAGCGGAGGCCCCGAAGCCATTCACCACAGACTGGACGATCATCATGCCGATGGAAACCGTGGACTGCTGAACGATGGAAGGGATAGCCACCGCCATCATCTTCCCGGCCTCCCGGAGACTGAAAAGAACCGCCTCCTGGTCAGGGCCGAACCGCCGGACCGTCCGCCGAAGCACGAGGAAAGAGATGACCGCCGACAGTCCCTGGGCGATCAGCGTGGCCCAGGCAACCCCAGCCACACCCAGGCCCAGACTGACCACCATCCAGACATCCAGGCCGATGTTGAGGACCGAGGAGAAGATCAGGAAGTACAGGGGGATCCTGGACATACCGATGGCGTTGAACATGGCGGAGATCACGTTATACATGAACAGGAAGGGAAGGCCCAGAAAATAGATCTTCAGGTAGACCATGGCAGGCTCCATGGCGGAGGCCGGGGTCCTCAGCAGGGTCATGATGGGCCGCCCCACCAGGAAGCCCAGGCCGCAGAGGACCAGACTAACCGCCAGGAAGGACAAAAGCGCCGTATAGACCGCGCTCCGCATCTCTCCGTACCGCCGGGCTCCGAAGTGGTGGCTGACGATGACCGACGCCCCGATGCCGCCTCCCACCGCCATCCAGATAAAGATATTGGTAAAGGCGTAGGAGGCCCCGATGGCAGCCAGCGCGTCCTCGCTCACATACCGGCCCACCACCAGGGCGTCCACCATGGTATAGGTCTGCTGGAAGAAATTCCCGATGATCAGCGGAATGGAGAAGACCACCAGGGCCTTCATCGGCTTCCATTCCGTCAGATACTGATCCGTTCTTTTTTCCTGTTTCCCTTCCCGCGTCAATAGATCCCTCTCTTACAGCTTATACCAGGCCACGATACCGGCGCCCTCCGGCAGCTCCAGCTGGTCGCCCGTCAGGCCCTCCGGCGCGCCGAAGGTCCAGTTCGGCGCCTCCCTTCTGCCCTCGCTGATTACGGCGTAGAAATCATACATGGTGATCCCGTAATTCAGCAGCATGTCCTTCTCCTCGGTCATCTCATCCGGAAGACCGATCAGGCAGACCAGGGTCCCATCCGTGACCACCCGGTAGGGAGACCGGTTGAAGAAGGACTGGGCCAGGCTCATAGCCCGGAGCCCGTCCTGAAGCTGAGGATAGACCTCCGCCACGTCCATCTGCTGTCCGTAGACCCGGTCGAAGGCGAAGTCCTCCAGGGCGATCTTCGGCGCCGTCCGGCCGCCCGCCCGGTGAAGTTTCACGTCGGAGGGGCTCTTAATGTCCAGGCGGACCTCCCGCTTCGTTCTGTTTCGATAGCCCATGGCGATGACCGCGGCCGCCTTCATGCCCTCCGGGGCGCGGACCGCGGCGGCGGCCGCCGCCGCGTCGTTGACCGTCTGCCAGCAGGCCGCCAGGCCCGCCTTTGTCAGGGCCAGAGTCAGCTGCTGACCGACGAAGCCGGCGTTCTCCAGGGCGTGGGGCTGCGCCTCGGTGAGAAGGAACAGGTAGGCGGGCGCCGGGATCCGGAAGCCGTTATAGCCTACGGACACCCCCAGCCGGCCCGCGTCGGACCCATCCAGGAATTTCAGCTCCATGCGGCGGCCAGGCACCAGGCGGACAGCCTCCTGAAAGGTCCTGCGGATGGAGAAGCGGATCTCCTCCTCGATGTCCCTGCTGGAAAAGTCCCGGCAGGACTGCCGCTCCATGAGCAGCTCGTATACATTCTTCTCTTTGGTCATCTCATGCTCCCTTCTTTCCCGCCGCCTGCCCGGCTCCCTCACGCCCGCGGGCCCGCGCCGTTCAGTCTTCAGTCCGTCACCTTCGCGCGGAAGAGCTTCAGGTACATCTCGTCCCGCTTCTTCGTAGCCTGATCCCCTTTCCCGCCGCTGTAATCATAGAAACCCTTCCCGGACTTGACCCCGTAGCAGCCGTCCTGGTAAAGCTGGTCGAAGACACCGTAGGGCTTGGTGTCATTCGCCAGGTCCTCCCAGAGGTAGGAGGCGACGTGATGGAAGGTATCCAGACCGCCGAAGTCGATGACCTCGAAAGGCCCCAGACAGGCGTAGCGGAAGCCCAGTCCGTACTTCATGCACCGGTCCACGTCCTCGAAATCGCCGATCCCATTCTCCTTAATGTGGAGGGCCTCCCGAAGGATGGCCAGCTGGATCCGGTTGGCGATGAAGCCGGGGGCGTCCTTCCGGACATGGACCGGTTTCTTCCCGATCAGCTCGGACAGCTCGTAGACAGCGTCCGCAGTCTCTTCCGCCGTCTCCTCGCCCCGGATGACCTCGATCAGAGGAATGATGTGGGGCGGGTTGAACCAGTGCATGCCGGCGAATCTCGACGGATCCGCCACGGCCTTCCCGATCTCTGTGATGGAAAGTCCCGAGGTATTCGTAGTCAGGATGGCGTCCGGCCGCGCGGCGGCGGAACAGTCCTTCCAGAAGGCCTGCTTCAGGGACAGGTCTTCCGTGACGCATTCCACCACATAGTCCGCCTGGCCGAAGGCGGTCATATCCCCCGGCTCCGAGAAACGGATCCTGGCCTTCAGCGCCTCGGAATCCGCCCGGGTCAGCTCGCCCGCGGTCACCTGGGTCTCCTGGTTGAGATCGATCAGTTTCTTCCCCTTCTCCATGGACGCCTGGTGACGGCCGTAGAGGATGACCTCATACCCGCATTTCGCGAAGATCTGCGCCATCGAAGCGCCCATGACGCCCGTGCCCGCGATGGCCACGGTATGGATGTCCTTAGCCTGGATCATGTCGTTTTCCCTCCTGTAAGCCGGCTGGCCGGCCGAATTATCTGATATATTTCATATATACTATATGCCCATTTTCCTCCCATGTACACCTCCCGGCTCACATGGCGTAGAGCGCGATCATGAACGGCATGGTCACGAGGCAGCACAGCGTGGTCATCACATTAATCGAGCCCGCGTACTGGGGCCGGTTCCCATAGAGCTGGGCCAGCTGGGTCACGGCGGAGGCCACCGGGGTGATCACAGCCAGGAGACTGATCATCAGGATCTTCTTCCCGCCCGGCGCCAGGCCGGCCAGCCCGCTGAACCTGAGGACCAGAAGAACCAGGCCCGGCACCAGGATCATTTTCAGGAAGGTCACCAAGTAGAGCCTTTTATTCAGGAAGATCTCCCGGAAACTGGTCTCCCCCAGCATCATGCCGATCATGATCATACTGAGGGGACCCACCGTGGCGGAGACATCCGTCAGCACCGTCTGGACCAGGTCAGGAAGCTGGATCCGGCCGAAGAAGAAGACCATGCCGACGGCCATGGCGATCAGATTGATGTTCTTCAGCAGCTTACCCAGGTCGAATCTCGTCTCCCCGCTCATCAGAAAGACCCCATGGGTCCAGATGAAAACGGTCTGGACCGCCAGGAAACCGCAGGCGTAGATCACCCACTTCGCGCCCAGAAGAGCGGTGACCAGGGGGATGATCAGGTTGGCCGCGTTGGAATAGATGATCGACGCCTGCTCCACCCGGTCCAGATGAAAAATCCTGCTCAGGACGAAGGTGGACGCGAACAGGACCGCGTGGATGACCACCCCTGCCAGGACCGCCAGCAGGAAGCCGTTCCGGATGGCCGGCGTATAGCGGACCTGGAAGGCGTTAATGATGACACAGGGAAGGATCAGGTAAAGGCAGAGGATAGAAAGGACCCGGCTGTCCGCCGCGGTCGCCCGCCCGCTCCTGACCAGAATGAGGCCCATCGCCATCATGACGAACAGGACGATCAGCTGTTTCAGCAGGAGAAGGGCGATCATTTCGAGGGAACCTCCTCCCCCGCGGGGCCGGCCGGGCTCCCGGCCTCCCGGGCGTCAGCCGCCTTCGCCCCCTCCTCCCGCGCCTTCCGCTCGGCGTCCAGCTCATCCCGAAGGTCCTCCAGCTCAGCGGTGCTGAAGGTGTACCGCTTCCCGCAGAAGTGGCAGCGGAGCTCCTGAGGCTTCTTCTCGTCGATCAGCTCCTGGAGCTCCTTTCGGCCGATCAGCTTCAGGGCACGGGCCACCCGGTCCCGGCTGCAGCTGCAGTGGAAACGGACCGGCAGAGTCTCCGTGATCTCCAGACTGAAGCCCTTCAGCACCTCCTGGAGGAGCTCCTCCGGGGTCCTGCCCTCATCCAGGATGTCGGTCACGTAACGGCAGGTCCGGAGGTTGTCTTCCAGCCTGGCGATGGTTTCTTCCGAGGCCTGGGGCATAAGCTGGATGATGAAGCCGCCCGCGGCCCCCACCGTGCAGTCCTTCTCAACCTTCACCCCCAGGCCGACGCTGGAGGGAATCTGCTCCGATTCCGCGAAATAATAGGTGAGATCGTCCGCGATCTCCCCGGAATGAATGGCGATCTGCCCATTATAGGTGTGGTCCCGGTCGATGTCGCGAATGACCGTAAGCGTCCCCTTCCCCACGGCCCGGCCCACGTCCAGATGATGATCCGGCCTGGACGGAAGGGCGACCAGGGGCTGGACCGGATAGCCCTTCACGTTCCCATGGGCGTCCGCCGTGGCCGTGATCCCCCCGATGGGGCCGTCCCCCTTAAACTGGACCGTGATCAGGCCGTCCGGATCCTTCAGCATGCTGCTCATCATCAGGGCCCCGGACAAAGTCCTCCCCAGGGCGGCGGTCACGACCGGCGTAGTCCCGTGGGCCTGCCGGGCCGTTTCCACCAGATCCCGGGACGTGACCGCGAAGGCCCGGAGCTCCCTGCCCGCGGCCATGGCCCTGACCATATAATCTCTCGTATCTGCCATACTCATTTCTCTCCGTTTCTGACAAAGTCGCCCCGACGCGCGTTCCCGCCCCGGAGCTTCTTTTCTTATTATCATACCATAATCCTGGAAAATAGAAAAACCGGGTGGCCGGAAAAGCTTGACATCCGCCATGAAATTTCATAAAATCTTATTTAACACAATACAATTGACAGCGGCTCGCCGCCGTCTGAAGGAGGTAGATCATGAGATACAGCTATAGGACCCAGGGCACCTGTTCCCAGCTCATCGAGTTCGACGTCGAGGACGACGTCATTCATAATGTCCAGTTCACCGGCGGCTGCAACGGCAACCTGAAGGCGGTGGCCGTGCTGACCGAGGGCCTGACCACCGAGCAGGTGGAAGAGAAGCTGGGCGGCATCCGCTGCGGCTTCAAGTCCACCTCCTGCGGCGACCAGTTCGCCCGGGCGGTCCACGCCGCCCGGGAAGCGGAAGCCAGGCGGAAGGCCGAAACCGGCGCCGAGAAAGAAGGCGCGGCGAAATGAAGCAGGAGGATATGCTGAAGCTGGATCGCCAGCTCTGTTTCCCTTTGTACGCTGCCTCCAGGAAGGTCATTAATAAGTACCGTCCCTTCCTCAAGCCCCTGGGGCTGACCTACACCCAGTACATTTCTCTGATGGTCCTCTGGGAGCACCACCGGGTGAGCGCGAAGGACCTGGGCCAGGTCCTCCACCTGGATTCCGGCACCCTGACGCCCCTCCTGAAGGGGCTGGAGAAGAAGGGCCTGATCACCCGCCACCGGTCGGACCAGGACGAACGGCTCCTCATCATCGAACTGACCCCCGAGGGGGAAGCCCTGAAGGAGAAGGCCGCTAAGGTGCCTCCTCAGATGGCCGCCTGCGTCCGGCTGGAACCGGAGGAAGCCGCTGAGCTCCACCGCCTGCTCTATAAGCTCATGGACATGCCGACCTTAGAGTAAGGGCCCGGACCGGCGGAACCTGTCTTTCACAGCGGGAAGCCCCCCGCGGACTTAAGACGCGCGGCGGCCGAAGGCTTACCGATGTCCGGGCGTACGCCGGCCAGCGATGAGCTTCAGCCGCTCGAAGGCCGGGGAGACTGGCCCTGGCTTCTTCCGGGCGCGTTTGCCTGAATATTGGGACCGTGTTACAATGAGGCCGCATTCTATTCTACCTGTACGTATGAAGGAGGCTGTCATGTGTACCGCTGTTACCTATCAGACGAAAGATCATTATTTCGGACGAAACCTGGACCTGGAATTCTCCTACCACGAGACCGTGACCATTATGCCGCGGAATAAAGTCCTCCCCCTCAGACACCAGGACAGTCTGACCCGCCACTATGCCCTGATCGGCATGGCCTTCGTGGTGGATGACTATCCCCTGTTCTACGACGCGACGAACGAGAAGGGCCTGAGCATGGCCGGCCTGAACTTCCCGGGTTACGCCGATTTCCGTCCCCCCGCGGATGGGAAGACCAATATCGCGTCCTTCGAACTCATCCCCTGGCTCCTGGGAACCTGCGCCACTGTGGCGGAAGCCCGTGAGAGGCTGACCGGCATCAATGTAACAGACGACGCCTTCAGCCCCCAGCTCCCGCCGAACCCCCTTCACTGGATGATCGCCGACCAGAAGGAGACCATCGTTTTCGAGCAGACCGCCCGGGGCCCCGTCATCTACGACAACCCGGTGGGCGTCATGACCAACAACCCCACCTTCGACTACCACCTGACCCACCTGGCCGATTTCCAGGGCCTGTCCCCGGCTGTCCCTGACAACCGGTTCGCCCCCTCCGTCAGCCTGCCCCAGTACAGCCGGGGTATGGGCGCCATGGGCCTGCCCGGCGATCTCTCCTCCGCCTCCCGCTTCGTGAAGGTGGCTTTCACCCGCATGAACTCCCTTTCCGGCGGCAGCGAGACCGAGAGCGTCACCCAGTTCCTGAAGATCCTGGGCTCCGTCGAACAGCAGCGGGGCTGCTGCCGGCTGGGGAAGGACGACCAGGGCCATGAGAAATGCGAGATCACGATCTACAGCTCCTGCTGCAACATGGACAAAGGCATCTACTACTATACGACCTACGGCAACAGCCGGATCACCGGCGTGGACATGCGCCGGGAGGATCTGGAAGGAACCACCTGCGTAACCTATCCCCTGCGGGAGGACCAGGACATCCTGATGGAAAACTGACGGCGGCGGAGCGTCGAAGGCGCCATCTCCCGCGCCTTCGATTGACCGCAGAGATGACAGAGACAACAGAATCAGAGAAGCGGGAACCAACCGCAGACATGAAAGAAGGGCCGCCGCGCGATCGCGCAACGGCCCTTCGAGCCTGTTCTCTATCTGTTGAATTGTCCCAGCAGAAAGATGGGATGCAGCTTATGCGTAACTCCCGATTACGCAGCAGGCTCCTGCTCCGGGAAGAAGATCTTCGCCTTCTCCTCGTCGAGCGGCTTGCCGAAGTTGTTGCCGATGATGAAGAGGATCAGCGCGACCACAATACCGATCAGGATGTTGTGGAAAGTGGAGATCTTGATGCCGGCAGCCATGGTGATGCAGTACGCGGCGAGACCGCCGAGGGAGCCCAGGAAGGCGCCGGTGGAGTTCGCTTTCTTCCAGAACAGACCGAAGAGCATGACCCAGAAGAAGGAGGTCTGCAGACCACCGAAGGAGAACATGTTGATCCAGACGATGATGCTGGGGGGCTTGATGGAGAAGACCACAGCGACGATGCCCATCAGGAAGGTGATGGAGATCGAGAGGGTAGCGACCTTCTTCTGATCGATCTCCTGATTCGTGGCTTCCTTATGATGCAGATACAGGTCCTTCACGATGGCGGAGGAACCAGCGATCAGCAGGGAAGAAATGGTGGACATCGTAGCAGCCAGAGGACCGACGATGGTGATGCCGGCGACCAGCGGATGCATGTAATTAGCAATCAGGGTCGGGACCACGGTATCGGTGGTAGCGCCTTCTGGAATGGAGGGCAGGACCGCTCTGGACCAGACGCCCAGCATATGCATGCCGACCATCATGGCGCCGACGACGATGGTGCCGTAGACCATGGCTCTGTGGACAGCGTGGCTGTTCTTATAGCTCAGGCAGCGGACCGTGGACTGAGGAAGACCCATGGTGCAGATGCCGCACAGCATCCACTGGGTGATGTACAGGGGCAGAGGAATGTAGGGGGTGCCGCCGTCCGCGTTTCCGATCTCGCCGAAGGGGCTGGTCATGTTGGAACCCTTGGTTCCGCCGCTGGCCACATAATCATCCGCGATCTGGTTGATCTTCGTGGTGACAGAGTGGAGGCCGCCGCCCGCCTTCAGGATGGAAAATCCGAGAGCGAACATGCCGACCAGCATGACCATGGCGCAGGCGGTATCGGTGATAGCCACAGCGTTGAAGCCGCCGACCGAGGTGTACAGGATAACGACGACAGCGAAGACGATCAGAGCCGTAACATAGCCGATGCCCATGGCCTTGGAGAAGATCTGGGCGCCGCCGATGAACTGACCGATCATCGTGGTCGTGAAGAAGACGATGATCACGATGGCCAGCAGGGTAGCGACCTTATCATCATACCGGGCGCGGATCAGGTCGATAACGGTAACCGCGTCAACCTTACGTCCGACAACAGCCATCTTCTTGCCCAGGATGCCGAGGACGATGAATGCCGCCACGACCTGGGTCGACGCATAGTAGACCCAGCCATAGCCGACGTTCCAGGCCACGCCAGGACCGGACAGGAAGGAAGAAACGGAAGAATACGTCGCGACCAGGGTCATGGCCAGAACGAATCCGCCGAGGCTTCTGCCGCCGATGTAGTATTCCTTAGAGAAGTTCTCCGCCTTGGAATCCGCGGAAGTCCGCTGAATGTAGAAACCAAGTCCGAGCAGGACGACGAAGAAGATGATAACAGGCAGCATTCTGATTACGCCAGCACTCATTTCGTCACCTCCTCGTCATCGTCATCAAGGTTGAAGTCCTTGAAGACCGTCTTCGTGATGATGCCGACCAGCACCATCGAAAGGATCCAGGATCCGAAACAGCTGAGCACGAACCAGGCAGGCATGTTCAGGATCATAGCCTTCGGCGCCATCTTATAGACGCCGAAGCCGGAGATGAACCAATAGGCGATGATGATGAACGCGATAATCCACGTCGCCTTTGCTTCCTTGTTCATCTGGATAAATTTGTCTCTGTAGCTCATTTTATCCATTGAAGCTCTTTACCTCCTTTTCTGTGAAATTAGTGAAGGAAAATGATTGCGTATACGCCTCCGGGGGGACCGGGGGCGCGGACGGCGGTTCGGGAGAAACCGCCATCCGGAGCGGGTGAGAATCCCGTAACTCCCTTAATACTGACAGACGCTGGAACCGGCGCTTACGCCTCGAAGTCGTTGGGGACGCCGTCCCGAACGTAGACCACTTCGCCGTCGATCATGGTGAGATCGACCTTCAGCTTGTAGATGTCTGTCTTATCGATGCCCAGGATGTCGTCGTTCAGGACGATCATGTCCGCCAGCTTGCCGACCTCCAGGCTGCCCTTAATATCCTCTTCATAGGAACCATAGGCGCCGTTCAGGGTAGCGATCCGGATGCCCTCCAGGACGGAGACGCACTGGGTCTGATTGCACTGGACGTTGCGGATCCGGTCGATCCGGTTCACAGCGCCGTCGAGGCACTCCAGGCCGAAGGGGCCGGAGGGCGCGTCGGACTGCAGGGACGGATGCATACCGGCGTCGATCATGCTCTTCAGCGCGCCGAAGTAGTCATTCCGCTTGCCGTAGAACCGCTCGTAGTTGGCGCCGTTCTTGGCCACGATGCCCGCGTTGACGGAAGGACAAATATTCATCTTCGCCATGCGGTCGATCAGATCCTGATCGGACAGGGTGCAGTGCTCGATCCGGTGACGGCGGGCCTTGAAGGCCTCCTTATCCGGATCCTCGGCGAAGGCCTTCTCATAGCCCTTCACCATATATTCCACCGCTCCGTCGCCGATGGCGTGAGCGGAAGCCTGCAGCTCGTTTCTGTTCAGGAGGCAGATATAATCCGCGACCTCATCCTCATCCCAGGCCTTCTCTCTCTTCATCGAAGGATCATGGTCATAGGGCTCTCTGGTGTAGCAGGAAGGACCGGAGGAACCGCCGTCGATCATGAACTTGGAGGTGCCGAGACGGAAATATTCATTGCCCAGGCCAGTCCTGTAGCCCAGAGCCATCAGGTGGTCATTATCCTCTTTCGAGAAGGGCTTCCCGTAGACACTGTGCAGGGCCATGTAGACACGGGGCTTGAAGACCCGGTCGTTGCAGAGCTTCTGCATCGCGTGATAAGAAGGTTTGTCGAAGGCGCCCATATCGTGGATCGAAGTCAGGCCGCCCGCGATGTACTGGTCGTTGGCGATCATAGCCGCCTTCTTCATGTCATCGGCGGTGTAGGCAACCTTACTCCAGAGCAGGAAGCAGGTCACGCCGTAGACCATACCGGTCAGCTTGCCGTCCTTCACCTCGATGTCGCCGTTCGGATACTTGCTCGCGTCCGCGGCTGTCCTCACATCGATGACTTCCAGCGCCTTATGGTTGAACATGCTCTTATGGCCGCTGCCCTCCATGCACTGCACAGGGTTGTTCGGCGCCCACTCATCCAGTTCTTCGATGGTCGGATCTCTCTGCTCCTTCAGGTTCGGGACCTCATAGCCCCACATGGAGATCCACTGCCCCGGCTCCTTAATGGCCACAGCCTTCCGGATCCATTCATGGATGTCCTCCAGACAGGTGGCGTTCTCGCCGAACAGACTGATCATCGGAGAGTCAGGTTCTGGATTCAGCATACCGACGAGGAAGGGGTGGATGTGGGTATCAATAAAACCGGGCATCAGCGTACGGCCCTTCAGGTCATACACCTTCGTCTTCTCGTCGATGATCTTCTCCAGATCCTCGTTGGAGCCGACGAACACGATCTTGTTTCCCTTAATCCCGACCGCCTCGACGATGTCGTCGTTCGGATTGACCGTGATGACCTTACCATTCTTAAAGGCCAGGTCAACGTAGGAAAAGTCAAAATCCATCAGAAATAACCTCCTTACTTGAATAGTGATTTATTACTGGGATTTAGCTCTGCTAAATGTAACTGAGCGGACCCCATTAAGAACTATTAAAGATTCCTAAAATGGCAGTATTAAATGTTTTAAATGCCCTATCATTGAAAATGCGCAACTGATCTTCGCTTCATCGCGATGTAATAATCTCAGCTGCGCAACATGGTGATACTCTTTATCAAGTGCTTGTATCATACCAAAGGTTCACGAAATCTTCAAGGATTTTTCAGAAAAAACACCGTTACACATTCTTGTATTTGTAAAATTAAAAACAACCTTCTTGAATTGTGACGAAATTCGCTAGTGTCAAGAATTGTTCGCAAAAAGTTTCCATTGAGTCCCCGATAATGATCAGGCGGCCTGTTGTTCAAGGATTTTTGTGA
>CACZTH010000013.1 GCA_902784035.1 uncultured Eubacteriales bacterium | reverse complement strand
GTCTTCGACGCCGCGGTGAAGGCCATCGAGACCCTGGACAGCTGCGTGGCCCGGATCGCTGACGCGGTCCTGGCCCAGGACGGCCAGATCCTCCTGACCGCGGACCATGGCAACGCCGACGTCATGCTGGACCCGGACGGGACTCCGGTCACCTCCCATTCCACCAACCCGGTGCCCCTCTGCCACATCGCGAACCACCCCCGGAAGCTCCGGGACGGCGGCAAGCTGGCTGACATCGCCCCCACCCTGCTGACCCTCATGGGCCTGCCCGTCCCGCCGGAGATGACCGGCGACGCGCTGGTGGAGGACTGAGGAGGACTAAGAAGACCAGATACACAGCGGCGGGGCCGCCTGGAACTGGATTCCCAGCTCCGGGCGGCCCCGCTCATTTTTCCGTGCCGATCCGTCTGTCTATCGTCCGCTCCGGGTCCGGCGGACACAGTCTTTCCAGCCCGCATACCGGCGGCTTCTGTCAGCTTCGTCCATGGCCGGTTCGAAGATCCGGTCGCAGGTCCAGACAGCGCGGATCTCCTCCTTATCCTTCCAGACGCCGGTGGCCAGGCCCGCCAGATAAGCGGCCCCTAAAGCCGTGGTCTCCAGGACCCGCGGCCGGCGGACAATCACATCCGCGATGTCCGCCTGGAACTGCATGAGGAAGTTGTTGGCGCTGGCGCCCCCGTCCACCTTCAGGCCCTGGATGGCCAGGCCGGTATCGGCCTGCATGGCGTGAAGGACATCGGCGCTCTGGTAGGCGATGGATTCCAGGGCCGCCCGGATCAGCTGGTTCCGGCCGGTCCCCCTGGTCAGCCCGTAGATAGCGCCCCGGGCGTCCATATCCCAGTAAGGCGCGCCCAGACCTGTGAAAGCCGGGACGATGTAGACGCCCCCGGTATCCTGGCATTTTGCGGCGAAGTACTCGCTGTCGGCGCTCTCCCGGATCAGACCGAGCTCATCCCGGATCCACTGGACCACAGCGCCGCCGATGAAGACGCTCCCCTCCAGGCAGTACTGGATCTGGTCCCCCAGCCGGGAGGCGATGGTGGTGGCCAGTCCGTTCTGGCTGACCGGCGCTTTCTCCCCCGTGTTCATGAGCATGAAGCAGCCGGTCCCGTAGGTATTCTTCACTTCCCCGGGCTGGAAGCAGGCCTGGCCGAACAGGGCGGACTGCTGGTCCCCGGCGGCCCCGGCGATGGGGATCTCTACCCCTCCCACATTCACCGTCCCGTAGATCTCGCTGCAGCTCCGAACCTCCGGCAGCATGCGGGCGGGGATGTCCAGGGCGTCTAAGATGTCCTGGTCCCAGCAGAGGTCGTGGATATTATACATCATGGTCCGCGCCGCGTTCGTGGCGTCGGTCACATGGACCTTCCCCCGGGTCAGCTTCCAGATCAGCCAGCTGTCCACGGTGCCGAAGCAGAGCTCCCCTCTCTCCGCCCGGGCCTGGGCTCCTTCCACATGGTCCAGGATCCAGCGGAGCTTGGTCGCCGAATAATAGGCGTCCGGGATCAGGCCGGTCTTGGCCTGGATCGTCTCCGGAGAAAGCTTTGTCAGAAGCGCGCGGACGATGTCCACGCTCCGGCGGCACTGCCAGACGATGGCGTTGTAGATGAGCCGGCCGGTATCCCTCTCCCAGACGATGGTCGTCTCCCGCTGGTTGGTGATCCCGATGCCGGCGATCTCGGAGGCGGGGACCCCGCTGCGGGCCAGGGCCTCATTCAGAACCCCGTACTGACTGCTGTAGATCTCGATGGGGTCATGCTCCACCCAGCCGGGCTGAGGGAAATGCTGCTGGAACTCAGTCTGAGCCATGCTGATGATCTTCTGGTCCCGGTCGAAAACGATGGCTCTGCAGCTGGTCGTCCCCTCATCCAGGGCGATGACGTATTTCTTCATGGTTGCCTCCTGTCGCTTATGGACGCGTTTCCTGTCCGGCCCCGCTCTCCGGCCGGCCATCCGCGGCGCGTGGCTTCTCTCCCCCGTCCAGCCGCTCTTCCAGCCAGCCCGTGATGAAACGGAAGACCTCCTCCCGGTCCAGCTCGTTATGGATCTCGTGACGGTCCTCAGGCCAGATCTGGCAGGTCAGGTCGGTCAGGCCAGCGGAAATCAGACCGGAGAAGACCTTCCGGACCCCTTCACCGTAACCGCCCACCGGATCCATGCCCCCAGCCGCAAGCAGGACCGGCAGATCCTTCGGAAATCCCTGAAACCAGGCCTTCCCGCTGACCTGACACAGGACAGTCAGCATGTCCCGGTAAGCGCTGGCCGTAAAAGGAAAGCCGCAGAGGGGGTCCGCCAGATAGGCCCGGCAGACCTCTTCATCCCGGGTCAGCCAGGCGTCCTCGTTTACGGGCGCCTGGATCCGGTCCAGATAATGGCCCATATTGGCCTTCACGAGGAAGGGACTGACGAAACGAGGGCCCCGGACCGAGGCGATTACGGACGCCAGGGCCTTCCCGGCCCCATTCACAGGACCGGGGCCAGCGGTGCCGGAGAAAACAGCCCCCCGAATGGTCTCAGGCCAGCGAAAGGCATAGAGGCGGGCGAAGAAGCTCCCCATGCTGTGGCCATAGAAGAAGACCGGAACGCCGGGCCAGGCCGCGTGGATCCACTCATTCACGGTTTTCAGGTCCTGGAGGACGAAGGTCCAGCCCTCCTTCTCCGCGAAGAATCCCAGGCTTCCTGTCTCCTCCGCTTCCTGTCCATGGCCCAGGTGGTCATTCCCACAGACCGCGAAGCCCCGGTCCACATACCACTGGATCATGGGCTCATAGCGCTCGACATACTCCGCCATCCCATGGCAGAGCTGGATCACCGCCTTCGGAGCCTGGTCCTGGCCCTGATAGGCATAGAGCCGGATGCGGTGCAAACCATCCGACGATTGGAAAAATTCTGTTTTCTTCTGAAAAGGCGCCATAGCGCCTCCTTTCTGCGCGCGGCCGGGAAGAGACAGGAAGTTCCCTGCAGCTGCCCGGGACCGTGCCTCTTCTCTTACTCTTACTTCTCCCTATTCCTGGGGATCGTCGTCATCCCCGCCTTCCTCTCCCAGAAGCTCATTCAGGATGCCTTCATAGATCTCGTAGTCCTTCTTACTGTGGGTGCAGAAGGTGATGCTCATCTCTTCCTCCGGATGTTCGTCCATCCAATCAATCACCGTATCCACAGCAATCTCCGCCGCCTCCTGCCTGGGATACCCGAACACCCCGGTGGAAATGGACGGAAAGGCGATTGACCGGGCGCCGCAGTCCACCGCCGCGTCCAGGGAATTCCAGTAGCAGGAGGACAGAAGATCCTCGTCCTCCTGCGTACCCGAATAGATGGGTCCCACCGTATGGATCACGTATTTCGCCGGCAGATTGAAGCCGGGGGTCACCTTCGCTTCCCCGGTCCTGCAGCCGTGGAGCTTCCGGCAGGCCTCCAGCAGTTCGGGGCCCGCCGCCATATGGATGGCCCCGTCCACCCCGGCGCCGCCGAGGAGAGTATTATTGGCGGCGTTCACGATGGCATCGACCTCAAGCTCGGTGATATCCGCTTCTACCAGGTGGATGTCACCAGGCTCTTCCTCCGGCTCTCCCAGGCTGTCCAGGATCTCGTAGAAGCCCTGGATCAGGTCCGCTGGCACCCGGACATTATTCGGACTGAAGGGGTTGACCACCACGCCGGCCAGATCCATCCGGAGAACCGAGAGAAAAAGGAAATCCAGATATTCCAGCCTGCAGACATGATCCTCGCCGCCCTTCTCCATCTCCTGACGGGAAGTGAAGACCGGGAGGAATTCCTCGTCCGTATCGTCCGCGCCGATGGTCTCCAGTGAGACCTGAAGGTCCTCATCGTCCTCCATCTCATCCACCGGCGGATTCTCCGGATCGATCTCCGGCATTTCTCTGCCTTCCTGGTCTAAGATACGGACCGGGGCCAGAAGCTGATTCTCATCCAGCGCGTCGAGGAAGGCGATGGTCAGGTCCTGGGCCGCCTCCTCCGTCCCGCCGGAATCGATATAGCGGCGGATCGCGTTCTCTATGCCCGCGTTCTTCTGAAGGAGTTCATCCTTCCTCTTCTGTGTGATCATGATCCCTCTCGTTCTCGTCCCGACCGGGACGCTTCCTTCACGACGACGCCGGGCCGCCCTGGGCACGCCTTTCACGCCCGGGATCCCAGCGGTACGTCACGCCGTTACAGCGAACGGTATCGGTCACTCCTTCCCCGCCCGGGGCCCCAGGGTGATGGCCCGGTCATAGTCGATGACCGCCCCCTTCGAGGCCGAAGAAGCCAGCTTAGCGTAGAGACGGAGCCATCCTCTGGGAATCCTCTTCTCCGGCCTCACCCAGGCCGACCGCCTGCTGGCCAGCTCCTCCTCCGGTACATGAAGCTCCAGCCTTCCCTGGTCCACGTCGATCAGGATCTCGTCTCCGTCCCGGATCAGAGCGATGGGACCGCCTTCTGCCGCCTCCGGAGAGATATGGCCGACGAAGCAGCCATTATTCGTCCCGGAGAAGCGGCCATCCGTGATCAACGCGGCCGACTTGGACAGGCCCATGCCGTACATGTACTTCATAGCCTTAAACATCTCCCGCATGCCCGGGCCGCCCTTCGGCCCCTCATAACGGACCACCACCACATCGCCTGCCTGAATCCGTCCGCCCAGGATGGCCTCCTCCGCCTCTTCCTCTGAGTCGAAGCAGACAGCCTTCCCCACGAAATGGTGAAGGGCGGGATCGATGGCTCCTGGCTTGGAAATGCCTGTGTCCGGCGCCAGGTTCCCCCGCATCACGGCGACCCCGCCTGTCTCAGAGAAGGGATCCTCCAGTGTTCGGATGATGGCAGGGTTTTCAGAATAAACATATCGACAGTCCCGGATGTTGTCCGCCAGAGACCGCCCGGTTACGGTCATCACCCCCGTCTCCAGGAGGGGCGCCATCCTTTCCATGACCCTGGGGATGCCGCCGGCCCGGTGGAAGGCTTCCATGTCCCAGGCCGCCGCCGGGTTCACCTTCGCGATCTGGGGCGTCGTCCGGTTCAGTTCCTCGAAAGCCGCCACCACGTCCAGGTCAAGCTCCGCCTCATAACAGAGCGCCGCCAGATGAAGCACCACATTCGTAGAGCCCGCGATGCCCAGAGTAACCCGGATGGCGTTCCTTACCGACGCCTCCGTGATGATCTGGCTGGGGGTGATCCCCGCCTCCGCCAGATGGACGATGGCCCTGCCCGCCTCGAAGGAAGACCGGAAGCGTTCCGCGTAGACCGCCGGGATCAAAGCGCTCCCGGGCAGGCTCATGCCAAGCGCCTCCGACACGCAGGCCATGGAATTGGCGGTCCCCAGGAAGGCGCAGGCTCCGCAGCCCGGGCAGGCCGCGTCCTCCAGCCCGTAATAGGTGGCTTCTGAGATCTTCCCGGCCTCGAACATTCCCTTCGCCTCCTCCAGGGTGGTGGAATCGGCCTTCCGGCCGTCGAAGGGAACGCCTCCCTGCATGGGTCCGCCGGTGGCGATGATGGCCGGGATGTCCAGCCGGGCCGCCGCCATCAGCATGCCTGGGATGATCTTATCGCAGGAGGCCAGCAGGACCACAGCGTCCAGCCGGTGGGCCTGAACCATGACTTCCACAGAATCCGCGATGACCTCCCGGGACGGAAGGATGTAGTGCATCCCCTCCAGCCCCTGCGCCATCCCGTCGCAGCAGCCGATGGTCCCGAATTCCACAGCGGTGCCGCCGGCGCTGTAAATGCCCTTCTTCACGAACTCCGCCACTTTATCCAGGTTATAGTGGCCGGGCACCAGGGTGGACCAGCTGCTGACGATGCCCACGATGGGTCCCTGGTCCAGCTCATGGTCGCTGTATCCCATGGATTTATACAGGGTCCGGTACCAGGGACTGTCCTTCCCCTTCCGCATGATCTCACTCCGATAGGTCATCTTTCCTCCTTAATCTGTCATAAACGCGCGTTCCGCCCGTCCCGCGGGACAGAAGGCGGTATGAAACATGGCGCCGCATAGCGGGGAAAGCCTCTCCCCGCCGGGTTCAGGGCCCGTCCATCACCGGCTTTCCGCCAGCGCCTTCGCGGCTGCCCAGCCTGCCCGGCGTCCGGTCTCCCAGGCATGCTCCAGGTTAAAGCCCCCGCAGGGCCCGTCCCAGTCCAGGACCTCTCCGGCCAGGTAAAGCCCCGGCTGAATCAGAGACGCCTGGGTCTCCTGATCCACCTCGTCCAGCAGGACCCCGCCCCGGGTGACCTGGGCATGGTCCCATCCCTTCAGCCCCTTCGGATGGAAGGACAAATGCTTGACCAGCCGGGCGGTCTCCGCCAGTTCCCGCCCCGGGTCCCCGCCTGACCCCGCCTGAGCCTCTGCCAGGATCCAGGCCGCCAGGGGCGCCCTGACCAGAGACCGGAGCAGGGCCGCTCCCTCTTCGCCGGCCTCAGCCCTCCCCTTCAGGTGAGCCAGGACCGCTTCCTCCTTCATCTCCGGCCAGAGGTCCATCTGGATCTCATAACCGTCGAAACCATTCTTCAGATCCTTCCCCGCCGGGATCTCCATATACCGGCTCAGGTCGAAAACGCAGATCCCGGACAGGCCATACTCCGTGAACTGAACTTCTCCCTCTGACACCGCCTTCTCCCTGCCCGCCTCCGTCAGGAGGAGCCGGGCCCGCTGACGGACGCCCCTGAGGGACGCCACATCTTCCTTCGTCTCGACCGCGGTCAGAGCAGGGGCCAGCCGGGTCACGCTGTGGCCAAGCATCCTGGCCAGCCTGGCCCCGTCCCCGGTGGTCCCGAAGGCGGGGCCGGCCTTCCCGCCGCAGGCCAGAACCACTGCCCGGGCCTGGTCCTCCCTGACCTTCTTCCTCTTTCCAGCTCCGACCCGGCTCTGGACGATGAAACCCTTCTCCGCCGTCCGGACCGCCTGGACCTCCGCGTCCGTCACGATCTCCGCGCCCAGCCTGCTAAGCTCAGCTGTAAGCGCGTCCCGGACATCTCTCGCGTCACCGGACATGGGATAGAAGCGGCCGCCCTCTTCCTCCCTGGTCAGGACCCCCAGGCTCTGGAAGAAGCGGAGGGTCGCCGCGTATCCCGGCATCGCCTCGTTCGACAGGTTGCAGCGCCCGTTGCCGGAAGCCAGGATCTTCCTTCCTGCTTCCGTTTTCTTCTCCAGCAGAAGCACCCGAAGGCCGGGCGCCGTCCGGAGGGCGCTGATCCCCGCCGTCATGCCGGCCGCCCCGGCCCCCAGGATCAACAGATCGACCATCCCGTATCCTTTCAAGAACATTCAGACATGTGGACATTATATCACAGCCCCAGAAGGGCGCCAACCCCGGCCGGCGCCGGGGACAGGGGCCCCTCGGGAGGACGAAGGACCTTCAGAAGATAATTGACTCTCCAGAGGATAAGGGCCCTTCAGCCCTCAGTCCTCATCCTCATCCGGCCCGGCGTCTGCCCTCCCCTGCCCTGAGGATGGCTCATCGGGATCTCCCGCCGCCGCGGCATTCTCCCCCGCCGCGCCCGCGGTTGCCGCCGCTTTCTCCGCGGCCGCTTCTTCTGCCACCGCGGCCGCTTCTTCCGCCACCGCCGCCGCGGCGCCCGCGGCCGCCCCTGCGGCGGCCGCTCTGGCCTGAGCCGCGAGGCCCGCCTGGCTGCCTTTGTCGAAAATCCTCTTCCTGGACTTCAGGACCGGGACCAGCCCCTCAGAAATCACGATATCCAGAATGGCCACGACCGGGATAGCCAGGAGCATGCCCCAGGTCCCGAAGATCCGGCCGCCCAGGATGACGCCGATCAGGACCCACAGACCGGGAATGCCGAGGGTGTCCCCGTAAAGCTTCGGCTTGATCACGTAGCCGTCCACACCCTGGAGGGCTCCCGTAAAGACCAGGAACAGCAGGGCGTCCAGCGGGTCCTCCAGAAGGAGGATAAAGACACCTCCCGCCGCGCCGATCATGGGGCCGAAGGTGGGGATCAGGTTCGTCACCCCTACCAGGACCGAGACCAGCGGCACATAGCTCATCCGGAAGATCAGCATGAAGACCGCGTTCACGACGCCCACAATCGCCGCGTCGATGATCTCACACATCAGATATTTAATGAAGATGGTGTCGCACCGCTTCATGAAGGAAGCGAAGCGGGGATAGACAGAATCCTTAATGACGAGCTGGAAAAACTGCTTTCCCCTGCCGACGATTTTATTCTTATCAATCAGGAAATAGACAGCCAGGATGAAATCGATGGCAAAGGACGCCAGTCCCTTTCCGGTGGCAGCTGACTTCGAAGAAATGGCCTTCTGTATGGAAGCGTTGACCTTCTCCATCAGAAGATCCGTGATCTTGAAGGTGGAGGTCAGGTCGATTTTCCGTCCCATCAGCCTGTTCACCGAGGATTGGAGGGAATCATGATAAGCCGTGCTGTTTTCGCTGAACTGAAGGATGCTGGTGGTGAACTGTGGGATCACCGCGGCAGCGAGCAGGAGCAGAGAGAAAACGATGATGAGGACCACGATGGCGATGGCCTTCCCTCTCGGATGACTCTTTCCCCGCTTCCGGAGACGCCGCTCCACCGCCCGGACCGGCGGGTCGATCACATAGGCCAGGATCAGGCCCAGGATCAGGGGCATGATCACTGAAACGACAGCAGCGATCAGGTCGCCCAGCACGTAGAGGTGTTTGATCACCAGATAAAACAGGATCGCCACGCAGTAAGGGGCGGCGTCCCGAAGGATGCTGCTCCCCTTCAGATTCGGTTTCTTCAGATTCATAGCCCTCTTCCCTTCTGACGGCGGTGGCCGGACCGCGCGAAGCCGCCCGCTGGCGCGGCCGGACCCGCGGGGCAGGAGACACCGGCTTTCGTCCCCTGCTCCGGCCTTCTCATAATTTATTATTTTCCCCCTTTTCCCTCCTGTTTTCAACCCGGCGGAGAAAAAAGGCCCTGATCACTTGCCCGGTTCTGTCTGGACCGCCCCGGCGCTTCCTGGATTCTCCCGGACCGGACCGGCGCTTCCTGGATTCTCCCGAACCGGCCTGTCAGTTCTCCGAAAGCGGATTGCCGAACATCCGTTCCTTATAGTATAATACAAGCATGGATAGAGTGATTCTGCATTGTGATATGAACAGCTTCTACGCGTCGGTGGAGCTGCTGGACCATCCGGAACTCCGGGACCTGCCCGTGGCGGTGGCGGGAGATCCCGAACACCGGCATGGAATCATTCTGGCGAAGAACCAGGCGGCGATGGCCTTCGACATCCGGACGGCTGAGACCGTCTGGCAGGCGAAGAAGAAATGCCCCGACCTGGTCCTTCTCCCGCCCCACCATGAGAAATACCGGGACTACTCCCACCGGCTGAATCAGATCTACCAGGAATATACCGACATGGTGGAGCCCTTCAGCGTCGACGAGTCCTGGCTGGACGTGACCGACAGCCAGAGGCTTTTCGGGAGCGGCCGGAAGATCGCGGACACGATCCGGGAGCGGGTCAGGCGGGAGCTGGGGCTGACCCTGTCGGCGGGGGTCTCCTATAATAAGATCTTCGCGAAGATGGGCAGCGAATATAAGAAGCCGGACGCGACGACCGAGATCACCCGGGAGAATTACCAAAAGCTCCTGTGGCCCCTCCCCGTGGGCGACCTGTTCTTCGTGGGCTTCGCCACGGCGGAAAAGCTCATGTCCATGGGCGTTCGGACGATCGGCGACCTGGCCCGGGCGGACCGGGAGGCGCTGTCCCAGCGCCTGGGGGCCCAGGGCCCCCTGCTCCGGTCCTACGCCAGGGGCGAGGACCGGAGCCCGGTCCGCCGGTACGATCAGAAGCGGAAGATCCAGTCCGTCGGCCACGGCCTCACCTTCTCCAGGGACCTGGTGGGGGAACAGGACATCCGGACCGCCCTGACCCGCCTGTCTGACATGGTGGCGGTCCGGCTCCGACGCTACCAGCTGAAGGCCCGGGGGATCAGGCTCGAAATGAAGGGGACGGACCTCCGTTCCATCTCCCGCCAGCAGAAGCTGGACGCGCCCACCGACCTGGCCAGCGAGATCCGGGAGGCGGCCTTCTCCCTGGTCCGGTCCGCCTGGCCCATGGACCGGCCCATCCGGCTTCTGACCGTAACCGGTTATGACCTGACAGACGAGGAGGATCCGGTCCAGCTCTCCCTCTTCAGCGGAGACGGCACCGCGGCCCACGAGAAGAACGCCTCCGTGGAGAGGACCATGGACCGGATCCGGGATAAATTCGGGGACGACGCCATCGGATTCGCCGGCCTGCTCCATAATGACATCGGGATCGATCTGTAGCCGCAGCCTGCAGCCGCATCCTGTACTGCGCCGGTCCGATGATCGCCCAGCGAGGGATTGTTCCATATGACAGAAAGAAAGAATAGCGAAAAACAGGCGGCGCGGGACCACAGGGTGGCTCTGATCCCCTGTCCGGATTACAGTGAGACCGCCTGCCAGACAGCGGTCGACCGGGTCCTGGCGGGCTGGGAAGGCCTGGAGCGGGTTGGCCCTGGCGTGAAAGTCGGTGTGAAGGTCAACCTGATCGCGGCCAGGGACCCGGACCGGGCCGCCACCACCCACCCGGGGCTGGTGGCGGCCCTCTGCCGGCGGCTCACGGAGCGGGGCGCTTCGGTCACGGTCGGAGACAGCCCGGGCGGGCTTTTCACGGAGTCAGCCCTGAAGCGGGTCTACGCGAAAACGGGCATGGACCTGGCGGCGGCAGCGGGCGCCCGGCTGAACCTGGATACCGGCACCCGGGACCTGACCTTCCCGGAGGCGGCCGCCGCCCATGTTTTCACCTGCACCTCCTGGCTGCTGGACCAGGACCTGATCATCGACTTCACCAAGCTGAAGGCCCACGGCATGGTCCGGATGACGGCCGCCGTAAAAAACATGTTCGGCGCGGTCCCCGGAACGACGAAAGCGGAATATCACATGCGGTTCCCGGACCAGGCGGCGTTCTCAGACATGCTGATCGACCTGAACGAGCGCCTGCGGCCGGCCCTGAACCTGATTGACGGGGTGGTCTGCATGGAGGGGAACGGCCCCACCGCCGGCACGCCCCGGCCCCTGGGGCTGGTCCTTGCCTCGGAGGACCCCTACGCGCTGGACATGGTCTGCGCCGGTCTGCTGGGCTTCGGAAGACAGGATGTCCCCACCCTGGAAGCGGCCTACCGGCGGGGACTGGGGCCCGGTTCCTGGTCAGAGGTCACGACCGTAGGAGAAAGAATCCCGGATTGGCGGCTCCCCGACTTCCGAACAGCGGCGGATGTCAGCATCACCTTCACCTCTCAGGGCCCGGTCGGCGGGCTTCTGCGGAAGCTTTTCGCCAGGGGCATGCAGCAGATCCCGAAGCTCGCGGCCGGCGAATGCGTGGGCTGCGGGATGTGCGGTCAGGTCTGCCCGGCCCACGCCATCCGGATGCGGGACGGGAAGCCCGCCATCGACAGGAAAGCCTGCATCCGCTGCTTCTGCTGCCAGGAGTTTTGCCCGGAGGGGGCCATGAAAGTCCACCGGACAGCTCTGGCCAGGCTCCTCCAGTGACCGCCGGCTTCCCCTCGCCCGGGACCCAGGAACAGCAGGCCCGGCAGGCTCAGCCTGCCGGGCCATTTTCCCGAGGATTATTTTTCCGTTATTTATCCTCCTGGTCCATCTGCCTGCGCTTCAGGATGATCACCAGAATGGTGGCCGCGGCCAGGACAATCATCAGCGTCAGGATCGGCGCTTCGTCACCGGTCTTGACAGGCGCTTCCGCCCTGCTGGTCTTACCGGTCTTACTGGTATGAACGCCGGAAGAACCGGCCTTCTTGCCGCCCGCGCCGCCCTGAGTCTTGGAGGGCTGGACCTGGCTGCCGCCCTGGGACGCCGCCTTCCTGATGTAGAAATCGGTCTCAGCGGTGCCGTTGGCGGACTGAATGCCCAGGGTATGCTTTCCGAGGGCAAGCCCTTCCAGGTAGGCGGGCTTCAGGGTGACCACGGTGCTGCCCTCCTCGACAGTGTAGCTGTCAGCGCTGATTTCTTTCCCATCCACCAGGACCTTCCGGAAGTCCTTGAAGTCGGCGTCAGAGGTGAAGGCGAGGCCATCCTTGGATCCCTTCTTCCATTCTCCGTGCTGACCCTTCGTGATGATCGGGGGCCCGATCAGTTTATTGACGCTGACGGTGCCGGACACTTCGTTAGAGACCATCAGCAGCGGGGCGGCCATGCTGTTTTCCGCCGCCGGGAT
>CACZTH010000012.1 GCA_902784035.1 uncultured Eubacteriales bacterium | reverse complement strand
TAAGACCGAGCTGATTAACGACCTCCCCGAGGACGAAATCATCACCGTCTACTACACCGGAGACGACTTCGTGGACCTCTGCATGGGCCCCCACGTTTCCAATTCCCAGGAGCTCTTAGGCACCGCCTTCAAGTTCCGTTCCGCTTCCTCCGCCTACTGGCGGGGCGATGAGCACCGGGACATGCTGCAGCGGATCTACTTCTACGCCTTCCCGTCGAAGGAGGAACTGAAGGAACACCTGAATCTCATTAAGGAAGCCCAGGAGCGGGACCATAAGAAGCTCGGCCCCCAGCTGGACCTCTTCATGTTCGACCCCACCGCCCCAGGCATGCCCTTCTGGCTCCCCCGCGGCTGGACCCTTTTCAACACCCTGCTGGATTTCTGGCGGCAGATCCACCGCCGGCACGGATACCAGGAGATCTCCGGCCCGGTCTTCAGCGAGAAGTCCCTCTGGGAGACCAGCGGACACTGGGGCCATTATAAGGAAAACATGTTCATCATCCCGGATCCCTCCGGGAAGGAGGACGGGAAGGTCTACGCGGCCAAGCCCATGAACTGCCCGAACGCGATTAAGGTCTACGAGCGGGACATCCGGAGCTACCGGGACCTGCCCATCCGGATCGCCCAGACCGACGTGATCCACCGCCGGGAGAAGTCCGGTGAGCTGAACGGGCTGTTCCGGGTCCAGATGTTCCGTCAGGATGACGCCCATATCCTCCTGAGCGAGGACATGGTTGCCGACGAGATCTCCGACATCATGGACATCGCCAGCGAGATCTACGGCACCTTCGGCCTGACCTACGAGGCGGAGCTCTCCACCCGGCCCGACGACTTCATGGGCGATATCCAGGTCTGGGACCAGGCGGAGGATGACCTGAAGATGATCCTGGACGATAAGTACGGCATCGGCAATTATGAGCTGAACGAGGGCGACGGCGCCTTCTACGGCCCGAAGATCGACTTGAAGATGACGGACGCCTTAGGCAGAGAATGGCAGATGGGCACCATCCAGCTGGACTTCCAGCTGCCCCTGAACTTCGGGATTAAATACACCGCGGCGGACGGCTCTCAGAAGACACCGGTCATGGTGCACCGGGCCATCTTCGGCTCCATGGAGCGGTTCATCGGCATCCTGACCGAGAACTTTAAGGGCGCTTTCCCCTTCTGGCTGTCCCCCGCCCAGGTGGGCATCGTCCCCATCCGGACCGAGCATAATGAGTACGCCATGCACGTGGAAGAGGTCCTGAACGCCGCCGGCATCCGCTGTGAAGCTGACTACACCGATAAGAACATGAAGGAGAAGATTAAGACCTATAAGAACTATAAGGATCCCTACATCATCGTTCTGGGCGGGAAGGAAGCCGAGGAAGGCACCGTGTCCATCAACCTCAGAGGCTCGAACAAGCAGGTCCACGGCGTCAAGCTGGACACCTTCGTGAAGATGTGCCAGAAGATGAATACGGAGCACTGCCTCGACCTGATCACGGACCCCGCCGAAGTCGATGAATGATCGGCCATGGGTCGGCTGAACAGGCGCTGGCGGACAGCCATCGGAATACTGACAGCCTGCCGCCGAATAGAACATGAACACACAGGATGGCAATGACGCCATCATGATCTGACCGGATCCAGGGGGCCGCCCGTTCCGAACGGGCGGCCCCTGCTTTTTTTCATCATCATCTGTTTCCCTGAACGAATAAAGGAGTTTTCCCTATGTCCCTCGTCCTGATCACCATCACGATCATCGCCTACATGGCCTTCATGATCGGCATCGGAGCCCGGCTCTCCAAGCAGAACCAATCCTCCGACGATTTCTACCTGGGCGGCCGCAGACTCGGCCCCTTCGTCACCGCCATGAGCGCGGAAGCCTCTGACATGAGCAGCTGGCTGCTCATGGGTCTGCCCGGCGTGGCCCTGGCCGGCCTGGTAGGCATGAACGGCACCTTCGCGGAAGCCTTCTGGACGGCAGCCGGCCTGGGGCTGGGCACCTACCTGAACTGGCTGATCGTGGCCAAGCCCCTCCGGGTCTACTCGGAGCACCTGAACGCGGCCACGGTCCCTGACTTTTTCGCCAACCGCTTCAATGACCACGGCGCCCTCCTGGCCATCTGCGCCATCATCATCGTGGTCTTCTTCGTCCCCTACACGGCTTCCGGCTTCGCCTCCGTGGGCAAGCTCTTCAACAGCCTTTTCGGGGTGGATTACCACGCGGCCATGATCGTAGGCGGCCTGGTCATCGCTGTTTATACCACACTGGGCGGCTTCCTGGCTGCTTCCACCACCGACTTCGTCCAGAGCATCATCATGACCATCGCCCTGGTCGTGGTTCTCTGGTACGGGATCAGCGTCGGCGGCGGCTTCGATCAGACCATAGCCAACACCGAGGTAGTCCCCGGCTACTTCAATCTCCGGGGGCCGGACGGTTCCTTCAGCGTCCTGACCATCGCCTCCTCCTTCGCCTGGGGACTGGGCTACTGCGGCATGCCCCACATCCTGCTCCGCTTCATGGCTATTAATGACGACCGGAAGCTGAAGCTTTCCCGCCGGATCGCCACCGTCTGGGTCCTGATCTCCATGGGGGTCGCGGTCCTGATCGGCGTCATCGGCTACTCCTTCGCGAAGGAGACCGGCCTGGCCGGCCAGAAGGGCTTCGACCCGGAGCGGATCATCGTCTACATCGCCCGGACATTCGGGAAGATCAACCCCATCATGGCCATCATCGCCGGTCTGATCCTGTCGGGCATCCTGGCCGCCACCATGAGCACAGCGGACTCCCAGATGCTGGCCGCCGCCTCCAGCGTCTCTGAAAACCTGCTGAAGGCATTCATCGTGAAAGACCTGCCCCAGGAGAAAGAGATTCGGGTCGCCCGGTTCACGGTCCTCCTCATCACCCTGATCTCCATCGTTTTCGCCTGGAATCCGAACGGGTCGGTCTTCCGGATCGTTTCCTTCGCCTGGGCCGGCTTCGGCGCCTCCTTCGGGCCCCTGATGATCTGCTCCCTCTTCTGGCGGCGGACCAACCGGGCCGGAGCCATCGCCGGCGTCATCTGCGGCGGCGGCATGGTCTTCCTCTGGAAATTCGGCATCGCCAGGCTGGGCGGCGTCTTCGCCATCTATGAGCTCCTGCCCGCCTTCATTACCGGCCTTCTGGCCATCATCATCGTCAGCCTCCTGACCCAGGCCCCTTCCGAAGACATCACCGGCCACTTCGACGAATATAAGTCGATCATGGCGAAGAAGGCCTGAGAGAGGCGTTCACCTGATTGGATACGATTATCATTAGAAAGATCAATTCGTGATCCTTCCTATCGATCAACCCCTCCTAATAAAACAGGGCCCCCGCCGTCAGCGTCTCCGCGCGGCGGCCAGGGCCCTGTTTCAATTCAATTGTCCAGATCCAGTCAGAAGAGCTTGTCCTCCCCGGCCAGGGCGATGCCCTCAGCCTTCAGGATCTCTTCCGCCATCTTCTGCTGGTCCGCCTTCAGGACGATGACGGCCTCCCCGTCATCTGAAGTCACCGTGGAGTAGATGTACTTCACCGCGACCCCCGCCGCCGCCAGGGGCTGGAGCACGGCGTCGAAGGCCCCCGCCCGGTCCGGGATCACCACAGCCAGAACGTCCTGGACGCTGGCTGTGAAGCCATTCTGATTCAGGATGGCGCGGGCCTTCTCCGGGTCCCGCACGATGCATCGGAGGATGCCGAAGTCATTCGTCTCAGCGATGACCGCCGCCCGGAGATCGATCCCATTCTCCGCCAGGATCCGGGTCAGGGCTCCCAGCCGGCCCGTGGTATTCTCCACGAAGATGGTAAGCTGCTTAATGGTCATGTCTTCCCTCCTAATCATTGAAATTCCGGGTGTCCTCGACGCGGACGGCCTTCCCCCCGTTCCGGGGCAGGGTGCCGGCGCTCAGGAAGCGGATCTTGCAGCCGATGCCCAGCATTTCGCGGAGGGCGTGGGACACCTTCTCCCGCAAAGCCTCCACGAAGGCGATGTCCTCGATCTCCAGGCCCTCCGCCAGCTCCACCTGGAGCTCGAAGGTATCCCGGTCCCGGACCCGGCCGACCAGAATCTTATAGTTCAATGTCAGCTCATCGATGGTCCCGATCACCGTCTCGATCTGAGACGGGAAGACGTTGACACCCTTAATGATCAGCATGTCGTCGGTCCGGCCGAAGATCCGGCTCATCCGGACCGTGGTCCTTCCGCAGGCGCACTTCTCGTGGGTCAGGTAGCAGATGTCCCGGGTCCGGTAGCGGATCACCGGCATGCCCTGCTTGTGGAGGGTGGTCAGGACCAGCTCGCCCCTCTCCCCGTCCGGCAGGACCTCCAGGGTTTTCGGATCGATGATTTCCGGATAGAAGAGATCCTCAGAGATATGCATCCCTTCTCCCTTCCCGCAGCTGATGGCCACGCCGGGGCCTGTGACCTCCGTCAGCCCGTAGATGTCATGCGCCTCGATCCCAAGCATGGACTCGATGTCCTCCCGCATGGCCTGGGTCCAGGGTTCCGCGCCGAACAGCCCCGCCTGGAGGGCGATGTCATCAGGACCCAGCCCCGCCTTCTGGGCCGCCTCCGCGATGGTGAGGGCGTAGGAGGGCGTGCAGCAGAGCATGGTGCTCTTCAGGTCCGTCAGGAAGGTGAGCTGCTTCTTCGTATTGCCGGAGCTCATGGGGATCACGGTGGCCCCGATGGTCTCGCCTCCGATATGGGCCCCCAGGCCGCCGGTGAACAGGCCGTACCCGTAGGAAACGTGGATGACGGAATTCTCATCCTGGCCGGCCATGGTCATGCCCCGGGCAACCGCTTCGCCCCAGTCCGCCAGATCCCGGCGGGTATAACCGGCTACCTTCGGCTTTCCGGTGGTCCCGGAGGAAGCGTGGATCCGGACGATGTCCTTCTGGTCCGCCGCGAAAAGACCCGTGGGATAATTCTCCGCGAAGTCCTCCTTCGTCATGAAGGGGAGCTTCTGGATGTCTTCCAGCGTCTGAATGTCCTCCGGCTTCACGCCCGCCTCGTCCATCTTCTTCCGGTAGACCGGGACCCGGTCATATTCATAGGCCACTTCTTCCCGCAGCCGGGTCAGCTGGAGCCGGCGCATATCGCTCCGGTCCGCGCATTCTATTTTCTTATTCCAGTACATGATCCTTCCTTTCGGCCTCTCAATCCATCAATTCCAGGCTCTCGCCCCCACATCAGCGAACAACCTGATATTATCACAGATCCACTTCTCTTTCCACAATTCTTCGTGTTCCATCCACAAAATTCTAACGGCCGCGAAAAAAGACGCCCCCCTTCCGGAAAACGCCTCCTGCGGACCGATCTTCTGTATTCCTCTGACAAAGGCGGCTTCACAGGACGTCCGCCGGGCTGCAGCCTTTGTCCTCCCTCCACGCCTGGCGGTCAGGCGCCGGGCTTCCTTCTCTACGGCGTCCCCGCCCGCGGTCAGCCGAAAAGCTTTCCGAACAGCATTCCGAAGAGAGACTTTTTCACAGGCGCGGCCACCACCTTCTTATGGGGCGATGTCTTCATGAATTCATCCTGACTGCTCACCGGGTTCACGCTGCTGGGCTGGTTGCGGCTGTAAAGGCCATTCGGCAGGATGGTGCTGGACTTCACGTCGTCACGGAGTTCCACATCCAGGATCCAGTGGAGCTCCTCCTTCAGGTCCTGATCATAGACCGGGCAGGCCACCTCGACCCGGCGGTTCAGGTTCCGGGTCATCAGGTCCGCGGAGGAGATCCAGTACTGGGCCTGGCTCCCCCGGCCGAAGCAGTAGATCCGGGCGTGCTCCAGATAACGGCCTACGATGCTGCGGACATGAACATGATCGGTATAGCCCTCCACACCGGGAAGAATGCAGCAGATTCCCCGGACGATGAGCCAGATCTCCACCCCGGCCCGGGAGGCCTCCATCAGCTTGTCGATGATGCCCCGCTCCGTCACGGAATTGCATTTAATGCAGATATACCCATCTGGCCCCTTCTGGATCTCCTGGTCCATGAGCTCCAGGAGCCTGGACTTGATCCCGGTGGGGGCGACCAAAAGGTGCTTGTAATGGCCGTTCAGCTCGCTCTTCATCATGTTCTGGAAGAAGGCGGTCGCGTCCTCCCCGATATCCGGGGACGCCGTCATCAGGGCAAGGTCCGTGTACTGGGCGTTCGTTTTCTCGTTATAATTTCCGGTGCCGACCTGGGTGATGTAATTCATGCCGTTCTTGGCCTTCATGGTGATCAGGCAGACCTTACTGTGGCACTTATAGTCGTCGATCCCGTAGATCACGGTGCAGCCGGCTTCCTCCAGGACCTTGGCCCAGGCGATGTTGTTCGCCTCGTCGAACCGGGCTCTGAGCTCGATCAGGACCAGGACGTCCTTCCCATTCTCCGCCGCGTGGCACAGGGCCCGCGCGATCTTCGAGGAAGAGGCCAGCCGGTAGAGAGTGATCCGAATGGAGGTGACGTCCGGTCGGTCCGCCGCCTCCCGCAGCAGGCCGATGAAGGGCTCCACTGAATCGAAAGGATAGAACAGCATCTTATCCTTCTTCTGGATCTGGGCGATCATGGATTCCCCCTTCTCCAGGTCCTCGGGCCATCTGGGCGTATAGGGCTCATAGAGAAAAGTCTTCGCCCTCTCCTGCGGCAGCTCGTCCGCCAATCCGAACACATACTTCATCTTCAGGGGGCAGGCGTCCTCGAAGACCTGCTGCCTGGCCACGCCCAGGAGCTTGGTGATGGCATTGAAGAAGGAATTGTGGACGGAATCACTGATCTCCAGCCGGATGATGGACAGGCGGCTCCGCTTGCGAAGAAGCTTGGAGAAGCTCTCCAGGAAGTCCTCATCATTATCGTCGAACTTCTCGTCATCGAAGCTGATGTCCGCGTTCCGGGTGACACTGATGACACAGGTCTCCGGGATCTCATAGGGCGTGAACAGGGCCGGTACATATTCCCGGAGGATATTCTCTGTACGGACGAAGCGGACCCCCTCTCCGGGCAGCTTCACATAGGGAGGCAGGGCAGAAGGGACCGGAACGATTCCGATCATGTCCTTCCCCTTCCCATTCCGCAGGTGGGCCGCCACGTAGAGCTCCTTATTCGCCAGATGGGGGATGGGATGATGGCGGTCGATGATCATGGGCGACAGGAGGGGCATGATCTGGTCGGTGAAATAGGTCCGGACTATCTTCTTCTCCTGGGCGTCCAGGGCGGAAACGGGCAGGTCTTCGATCCCAGCCTCCCGAAGCTCCTTCACCAATCCCTGGTAAATGAAGGATTTCAAAGGCATCAGCCCGTGGACGGCCTCGAAGACCTTCTCCAGCTGCTGGTCGGCGTTCATGCCCGTCTTATTATCGGTATCCTTCGGCGAGACCTGGGCCATATCCACCAGGCTCCCCACCCGGACCATGAAGAATTCGTCCAGGTTGCTGGAGAAGATGGAAACGAACTTCAGCCTTTCCAGCAGGGGCAGACTGTCGTCTCCCGCCTCCTCCAGGACCCGCTGGTTGAAACGGAGCCAGCTCAGCTCCCGGTTCTGGGAGTAATGGAACTTCTCCTGTTTGATCGCATCTTGATTGGTCACTTCTTTAGTATCTTCCGACATAAGTATCCCTCCCTGACACCGTTCTGACTGACGATGATCTGCTGCGCGTCGAACGCCGCCGCCACATGCTGCAGGATCATGGCGCCCGGAACCATGGTATGGATCCGCTCAGGCTCGATTCTGAGGATCATGTTCTTCACCGGCGTGCCGCCCTTTCGGAAAAAGCCGCACAGCTCATCCAGCTGACGCCGGCTCATGATCATTTCCTGATCGGGCAGACCGAAATAGACCCGGGCGACCTTCAGGACAGCACGGGAGGTGCCGCCTGTAGCCACCAGGGGCGAGAAATGGGCGAACTCGAAATCTGTGCCATGCTCGATCTTATCCTGGATGGCGTCATCGATCCTGCGGATCGAGCCTGGCCCCGGCACGATGTTCTTCACGTACCTCTTATAGAGGTTCAGTGAACCGACCTTAAAGGAAGCGGTATTGATCATCCGCCCGTCCTGGTACTCCGCCACCTCCGTGGAGGCGCCGCCGATATCGACATAAGACCCCTTCTGGACCCCCAGTCCCATCATGGCGCCGATGTAGCCGTATTCCGCCTCCTGCCTGCCGCTGATTACCTCCACCCTATAGCCGGTGGCTTCCCGGATGGCGTCCACCGCTTCCTCAGTATTTTCGATGTTTCTCAGGGAGGCGGTGGCGAAGACCTTCGTTTTCTTAATCCCCAGCGCTTCCAGGGTTCCGCGGAAATCCACCAGTCCCCGGCATGCCCGCTGGATCCCCTCCTGGGTCAGCTTTCTCTTCTCCACATAACCGGCCAGGCCCGCCATATATTTCTGCTTGAAGAGGACTTTAAATTCTTCTTCATGAACATTATACAGGGTGAGCCGCATGGAGTTGGATCCGATGTCGATCAGTGCCTCTTTCATTCGTTCTCCATCGTCCTTTCAGCCTGCCTCCGGCAGACCAGCTCTCAGATCCCCGGGCATGGGGAAATACGCCTTTACTGCGCTGGGTCGATTATAGCGGGCGATTATGAAATTTCCCTTTACTGTATGTTAAATCCACGTTAAATACTTTGCAAGTTTCCACGAGCGCCAACCAGGGGGGCTTTTCCCCTTCCGTCAGGTTTCCTCAAGATTCAGTCATTGCGTAAACAGACCGGCAGGCTTAGAATAGTAAGGTAACCTCAGGATATTTAGGAGGAAAGAGAATGCCAATTACGGATTTTTTGAGGAGGAACGCCAGAGACTACGGGCGTGAGGTCGCGCTGGTGGAGCGGAACCCCGAACTGGAGCGGACCGAGAGGGTCACCTGGAAGGAGTACGCCCTGATCCAGCAGACGTCTGACATTCCCTACCGCAGGGAAAGGACCTGGGCGGAATTCGACGACCAGGCAAGCTGCGTCGCGAATATGCTGCTCGGCCAGGGCGTGAAGAAGGGCGATAAGGTCGCCATTCTTCTGATGAACTGCCTGGAATGGCTGCCGATCTACTTCGGCATTCTGAAGGCGGGCGCGGTCGCGGTCCCCTTCAATTTCCGCTATGACGCGGAGGAGATCAGGTACTGCGTGAGGCAGGCGGACGTCAGCTTCATGATCTTCGGGCCCCAGTTCATCGGCCGGGTGGAATCGGTCGAAGAGGCGCTGGCCCGTCAGTGCCGGCTGGTCTACGCGGGGGAGAACTGCCCCACCTTCGCCGAGAGCCTGAACGAGCTTCTGGGCGAATACAGCACGGAGGACCCCATGGTCCCCCTCACCGACGATGACGAGGCCGCCATCTACTTCTCCTCCGGCACCACCGGCTTCCCGAAGGCCATCCTCCACAAGCACCGGAGCCTGGTCCATTCCGCGAAGACAGAGCAGAACCACCACAGCACCAGCCGGGAGGACGTCTTTCTCTGTATCCCGCCCCTCTACCACACCGGGGCTAAGATGCACTGGTTCGGCAGTCTCCTGAGCGGGAGCAGGGCGGTCCTCCTCCGGGGGACCAGCCCGAAGGACATCCTCCAGACCGTGAGCGAGGAGCGGTGCACCATCGTCTGGCTCCTGGTCCCCTGGGCCCAGGATATCCTGGACGCCATCGACCGGGGAGACGTGAACCT
>CACZTH010000011.1 GCA_902784035.1 uncultured Eubacteriales bacterium | reverse complement strand
GTGCATACATTGCTGTATGTCTTATTTGACTTTCTTTCCGTCTATGAAGTTTTCTAGGTTCCGCCGCCGTGGCGGCTTGCCCGCTTCCGAAGAAACGGTCGCTCACATCAGCGAGCTTGTTTATATTATCATCGCTCCAGGCTTCTGTCAAGAACTTTTTACTCGTTATTTTCAAAAGCTTTACCTGGCGTCCTCCTCCGGAGCGGCGACTGATTTACTATATCAGAACGCGCCCGCTTCGTCAAGCATTATTTTATTTCTTCAGATCCTGCTATTTTATTTCTCCAGGTCCTGCTGGATGATGATGCTGTCGAGGAACGCATCTTGAGAAGGAAAGCTGCCCCGGTCCCCCGGGGCAGCTGGAAATATCAGCAATATCCCGACGATTACAGCGCCTGCATCTCTTCGCATTTCGCGATCAGCGCCCGCGCCGCTTCCTCATCTTCCCCATTCGAAAGCCCAGTGTGCCTGGCGAGATCCGCCAGCTTCGCCAGCGTCTCCCGATCCGCCGTTTTCTCCGCCTCTGATGGATAATAACCGGCGTTCGGCTCCAGCGTCGAAGCGGCGTTCGAATAGGCCATACCCGCCAGCGCGGCCGCGTTCGCCATATTCTCCCGCGCTTTCCGGTCGATGGGCTCGCGGACCGCCTTCGGCAGATTTTCGAACACATCCCTTACCGCGTCGCGGGCGAACCCGATGATGTACTGAGTCGCTCCGGGATTCAGCGCTGCCCGGACAGCCTGCGCCAGCACGGTTAGTCCGGATCTTTTCACCAGTTCTACCGGCGCGTCCTGGGAGAAATCACTGTCGATGACGGCGATCTCAGGAAGCAGGTCGAAGCTGGCGATAACGCGTTTTTCCCCACCATCTTCTTTCAGGACAGCGAACGGAGAACATTCCGCGCCTGTTCCTGCCGTCGTAGATAGAAGGAACAGTTTCGCCTTCTGCCCCAGCTCGGGGAACCCCTTTGACGTCGTCCGATCGAACCGGGCGGCCAGATCTTCGAGACGCAGGTCTGGATGCTCGTACAGGATCCACATGGCCTTCGCCAGGTTCATAACGGACCCGCCGCCGACTCCGATGATCGCGTCCGGCTCGAATTCCAGCATCTTAGGAAGACCCTTCTCTGCCGCCGCGAAGGTGGCTCCCCCTTCTTCGCAGAAATATTCCGCGATCCTCATGCCGCCCTTCTTCAGCGCTTCCTCCACAGGGCGCACGATCCCGGCGCCGAACAGATTCGCGTCGGTTACCAGAAAAGCGCATTTCAGATCATATACTTCTGTCAGCTCCCGGATGGCGACCGGCATGCAGCCTCTTTTAAAATATACTTTCTTCGGTATTTTCAGCCAGTCCATACTTCTCTCCTCTTCTTAATTGCGAAGGCCGGCCGGCCCGGCGCGGCCAGGCGTTCTGCCCGGGCCGCGCCAGACCGGAAATCCGGTCTCCATAGAAGTGAATGTTGAGGATTTCCTGGCTTATTTGAATCCGCCGACCTTATCGAGGCCGATCTCGGCGGCGAAGCCATTCGGGTACGCAGCGTGCGTATCCGCCGGGTTGTTGACCGGTACAGACAGAACATCGCCGTAGCGCTCGACGAATCCTTCATTACCATAGAAGGATCTCAGATAGCACTGCTTCAGCTCTTCGACGGTCGGATAGACCGGGTTGCAGCCTGTGCAGGCGTCGTGGAACGCCCACTCGGACATCTGGTCTACCGCCGCCAGGAACTTCTGCTCGATCTCTTCCGGCGTCTCATCCGGATGGGCCTGGATCAGGTATTCCCAGACGGTGGCCGGAATGTCGACAGCTGCCCTCAGATCTTCGGAGGCCTTGATCCAGTTCTCGAACGTCTCTTCGTCATCTTTGCCCTTCACACCGATCAGCTCGCCCAGCTCGACGTATCTCTCGAACGCCTTCGGGTATTTATACTGCGAGAAGGTACCCATATGGAAGGGGTGCTTCTGCCCGTTGAACCGGCATACATACGGGAACAGCAGAGCGTTCGCGGTGCCGTGCGGAATATGGAACCATCCGCCAATCTTATGGGACAGGGAGTGGTTGATGCCCAGGAAGGCGTTCGCGAAGGCGATGCCGGCCAGCGCGGAAGCGTCGATCATCTTCTCTCTGGCTTCCGGATCCGGGGCCGCGTCCTTAAAGGAGGATTTATACGCTCTCACCAGGTATTTGAAAACGTTCTCCGTGGCGGTCTTCGCGAATCCGTCGGTATAATCCGTGGCAAAGATAGAAACGTATGCTTCCACAGCGTGGGTCAGTACGTCGTATCCGGACGCCTGCGTCGCTCTCGGCGGCAGCTTCATGGTATTGTCACAGTCGACGATGGCCATCTCCGGCATCATCTCATATCCAATAAGCGGCCACTTCATTCCGGTGTTCGCGTCGGAAATGATCGTGAACGGCGTCATCTCGGAACCAGTTCCGGCTGTCGTCGGGATGCAGACCAGCTTCGCCTTCGATCCCATCTGCGGGAAGAAACGGATCCTCTTCCGGATATCAATAAAGTTCGTCGCCATATCGAGGAACTTCTCATCTGGATGCTCGTACATGATCCACATGATCTTCGCGGTATCGAGGGCCGATCCTCCGCCGATGGCGATGATCACATCCGGCTCGAACTCACGCATTTTCGGCAGACCCTTCATGGCGTCCTGGATCTGCGGGTCGACGCGGATATCGAAGAATTCCGCCACGCCGATGCCTTCGTTCTTCAGCTGCTCGATGATGGCGTCGCAGGCGCCGATCTTGAACAGGTTCGCGTCCGTGACGATGAAGGCCTTCTTGAAGTTGTAGACCTCCTTCAGCTCACGCAGCGCGACCGGCGTGCAGCCTCTCTTGAAATAGACCTTCTTCGGGAGCTGCAGCCACAGCATGTTCTCCTTCCGGGTCGTGATGGTCTTAATGTTCAGCAGCTGCTCGAACTGGGTGTTCCCGGCGTAAGCGGAGTTGCCCCAGGATCCGGGTCCCAGCGTCAGCGACGGCGCCAGATCGAAGTTGTACAGATCACCGATGCCGCCGAAGGATGTCGGCTGGTTGATCAGGATTCTGCAAGCTTTCATTCTCTCGCCGAACTTCACGATCTTATCATTCTGCTCCTGATCGCAGTACATGGCCGCCGAATGTCCGGCGCCCCCTTCCAGCACCAGCTTATAGCAGATGTCGAAGGCCTCGTCCAGAGTCTCAGCCTTAAACATGCCGAGCAGCGTCGTCAGCTTCTCGTTCGCCCATGGATTGTCATGGGAGGTATCGTCCGTCTCACGAACCAGCACCTTCGTGTCCGGCGGCACCGTGAAACCGGCCATCTCGGCCAGATGCACCGCGGTCTGTCCAACGGCGTTCGGATTGACGCCATGAGTCCCGTAGTTAAAGAATACCTTCGCGACAGCTTCCGCTTCTTCATCATTCAGGAAATAGCAGCGGGCTCTCTTCAGCAGATCCTTCACCTCATCGTATACGCTGGCCAGGACCGTAATGTGCTGCTCAGCCGCGCAGATCATGCCGTTATCAAAGGTCTTGGAATGGATGATCGATTCTACCGCCATGCGCAGGTCAGCAGACTCATCGATGACGACGTTGCAGTTCCCGGGTCCTACGCCCAGCGCCGGTGTCCCGGAAGAATAGGCCGCGTGGACCATGCCCGAACCGCCTGTCGCGATGATCAGGTCGGCTTCCTTCATCAGTTTATCAGAAATCGCCAGGGAAGGCTCGCTGATCCAGCTGATCACGTTCGGCGGCATGCCCGCCTCGATCGCGGCATCTCTCATGATCTCCGCCGCCCGGATCGTGCAGTTCTTCGCGTGGGGATGCGGGGAAATGATGATGGCGTTCCGCGTCTTCAGGCACATCATGATCTTATAGATGCAGGTGGAAGTCGGGTTCGTGGTCGGTACGATCGACGCGATAACGCCCTTCGGGGACGCGATGCGCTTCGTTCCGAAAGCCGGATTCTCTTCGATGACGTCGCAGGACTTCTTCAGCCGCATGTAATTCCACATATGCTCAGACGCGTACTGGTTCTTCGTGACCTTATCGACGACGACGCCGTAGCCGGTCTCTTCGCAGGCCATCTTCGCCAGAGGAATGGCCATCTGGCTGGCCGCCATAGCAGCCTTCTCACAGATCTCATCGACCTGTTCCTGGGAAAATGTGGCAAACTCATCTTCCGCGGCGCGAATAAGGGGCAATACTTCTTCGAAACTCTCAACAGAATCGATCAATAACGCTTTCGACATTATGTCCTCTTGAATAATGCTAACAAGAAGATCAATAAGTTGCTATTGCCGTTCAGAGAACTCCCGGCCGGTTCAGTCCCCTGTGAGCCTGCCCATATTGTATCAAAGCGCAAACAATACTCAAGCGGAATTTCCACAATTCTGGCAATATATTACCAGTGTAAGTTTCTGTAAAATATCGCTAGCAAACATCGTGCCAATGAACGGGATAATAAAAGAGACCCTCACCGCAACCGGTTGATCAGGTCTCTTCTTCCTTCGCCGGGCAGGGACCGATCCCCGCCCTCCGTCTCACAGAGTCAGGCATATTTACTTGAAAGAAAATCCAGATTTTCGTCCCTGATAATATAAGGTCGTGGTTACACGCCTCTGCACCTGTCATTCAGGCAGAACTTCATAGAGAGAAGCCGCGTCCTCCTTCCGGACGGTCTCCTTCACTTCCAGGACCTTCACCCGCACGGACCCTGTTCCGAAGGCTACGCTGATTACGTCGCCCACCTCAATCTCCGTGCCCGGCTTCGCGACCTTTCCATTCACGGTCACCCGCTCCTGCTCACAGGCCTCTTTCGCCACCGTCCTGCGCTTGATGATCCTGGTGATCTTCAGATACTTGTCTAATCTCACTGTCCATCCCCTCCTGGCCCCTGTCACAGCGGACCCGCCAATTGAAAAAAGGAAAGGACAGCCCCGCGCCGCGAGACTGCCCATCAGATAACGAATCGATTATAACTACTTATTCACAGAGTCCTTCAGGGCCTTACCAGCCTTGAAAACCGGCGCTCTGGAAGCAGGGATATCGATGACTTCATCCGGCTTTCTCGGATTTCTGCCCTGTCTCGCCTTCCTCTCTCTGGTCTCGAAGGTGCCGAATCCGATCAGCTGGACCTTCTCGCCCTTCACGAGGGAATCCTCGATCGTGGTCAGGACCGCGTTGATCGCGGTCTCCGCGTCCTTCTTCGTGAAATTCGTCTTCTCCGCGACTGCGGCTACCAGCTCTGCCTTATTCATTTCTATATCCTCCTCAACGAATCAGCAACAAAGGGCATATCAGCAGGGAGATCCTGACCTCTCCTGTCTCTCGAATACCCCCGCACGATGAACAGACGATGTCCTCGTTTTCTTATTCTCTCATTAGCCTTTGATTTTGTCAAGCATAAAAACGAGGAATTTCAACGCTTCCACGCTTTTTCACCACGTGAAGCCGAACCTGTTCCGTTCGCTTTTGTCAACCCCTTTCTTCTCTTTTTTTCAAAAACCGCGCGAATTTATTCAGGAAGGGCATCTCCTCCAGCTCATCCACCGTGATGGCGCGGACAGCGAAGATCATCACCGCGTATACCACCACAGCGCACAGGATGGCCAGCAGGACCGACAGGGCATTCACCCCCGCGGGGGAATGACCCTTCAGAAGCCTGGAAACCGCGAAATAAACGCCGTACGTCGCGCCGCCCATCACCAGGGCCGCCACGGCCGGACGGAAGAAGGTCTTCCCCATATCGATGGTCGTACCCGTGTGCTTCCTGACATCATAAAGGTTCAGGCCGGTCGCGATACAGTAAGCGAGCATGGTGCCGATCGCCGCGCCGTTCACGTTCACCGACCGGATGCCGACCAGAAAATAGGTGCAGACCACCTTCCCCAGACAGCCGATGGCCAGGTTCCGGACCGGCAGCATCTGCCTGCCAACCGCCTGCAGGACACTGGTGGAGGTCTGCATGACGGCCAGGAAGATCACGGCCACTGACATGATCATCAGGGTCGGCGCCGCGTCCTCACAGGCCTGCCACTGGGAAACGTACAGAAGCTTCAGGATGGGCTCCGCCAGCGCGGCCAGGCCCACCGCGCAGGGGAAGGCCATGATCATGGTCGTCCGGTAGCCCAGACGGATCGTGTCATGGAGGGCCTCCTCATCGCCCAGCTTAAACCGGGAAGTCACCGCGGGCACCAGACTGATGGAGACCGCCTGTGTGATGATCTGGGGGAAAGCGATGAGAGAGCTGCAAAAGGAGCTCAGGAGCCCGTACAGATATTCGGACTGGCTCTGGCTCCAGCCGGTCCGCTGCAGGATCCGCATGATCATGCCCAGGTCGATCAGGTTCATGATCGGCATGATCTCGCTTCCGATGATGATGGGAATGGCCACGATGAGAATGGTCTTCATGATCTGGCCGATGGGGTCGGTATGCTGGCTTCCCAGCCGGATCTTCTGGAAGAAAACCTTCCTGTTCAGCAGATAGATGCCGCCGATCACCAGGAGGCCCGCCACAGACCCCGCGGAGGCTCCGAAAGCGGCGCCTGCCGCCGCCTGCGGCTTCCCGGAGTGAACCAGAAAATACCTGGCCAGCGCCAGGCCCACGATGACCCGGAACAGCTGCTCCGACATCTCAGACAGGGCCGTCGGGTTCATGTTCTGACGGCCGTTGAAATAGCCTCTGAACGAGGAGAAGAGCGGCACGAAGAACAGAGCCGGCGAAATGGCCCGAAGGGCCAGGGCGGACTTCGGGTTTTTCGTGAAGCCGGCGATCACGTCCGCCCCGAAGAAACAGACGGCGAAACAGACCAGGCCGACGATCGCCATGAGCAGAACGGCCGCGTGGAAGACCTGATGGGCATAGCGGTATTCCTTCACGGCGATGTGCTCTGACACAAGCCGGGAGATGACGATGGGGATGCCAGCGGTGGACAGGACGATCAGAGCCCCGTAGACCGCGTAGGCGCCGGCGTAATAGGACATGCCCTCCGGCCCCAGCCAGTTGTTCAGGGGGATCCGGAAGAAGGCGCCCAGCACCTTCACCATCAGCCCCGCGCCCGCCAGGACAGCGGCGCCCTTAATGAATTTCTGCCCGTTTTTCGAATTATCCATAGATCCTCTCCGCCCCGGCCGGCCTACAGCTGAGCCAGGATCTTCCGAGCGGCTTCCTCCGTTTTCCTGACCGTTTCATTAACGTCGATTGTAGCATATTCCCCGTCTTTGTAAAGGACCCGGCCATCCACCATGGTCAGGCAGACGTCGCTGCCAGAAGCGGAATAGACGATATTATTCACCTGGTCATGGACCGGGTGCATGTTCACAGGATCCGTAGGAAGGACGATCAGGTCCGCCCGCATCCCTTTCTTCACGAGACCGCAGTCCGTCCGGCCCTGGGCCAATGCCCCTGCCCTGGTGGCGGCGTAAAGGGCTTCCCTGGGGGACATGACGGTGGGATCCTGAGCCCGGGTCTTGGCCAGCATGGCCAGGAGCTTGACCTCCTCCAGGAAATTCAGACTGTTGTTGGAGGCCACGCTGTCAGTGCCGATGGCCAGGGGAATGCCCTCCTTCAGAATCCGGGCGGAATCACAGATGCCGCTGGCCAGCTTCAGATTGCTGGTGGGATTGGTCGCCACCGTGACTCCCTTCTCACGGAGGATGGCGTAGTCATTCCCCTCGATCCAGACGCAGTGGGCGGCGATGGCGGGCACGTCGAAGATGCCGCAGTCCGCCAGATATTCCACGGGGGTCTTCCCCTGGTGACGGGCCTTGCATTCCTCATGCTCCGCCCTGGTCTCGGACACATGGACATGCATGCGGACCCCCGCCTCCTTCGTCCAGGCGGCCAGGTCCCGGGCGGTCGCTTCATCAGAGGTATACTCCGCGTGGAGACTCGCCTCCATCCGGATCCTGCCGTCGGCCGCCCCGTTCAGGTCACGGACCGCCTTCTTCAGTTCATCCGCCGAGGCCAGTTTATCGAAGGGGGTGCCGTCGAAATTCGTGATCGACCGGGAGATATTGTTTTTCGCCCCGCTGTCCGCCACCGCCCGGGCCATGTCCTCCACGAAGTAGTACATGTCCGAGGTGGAAACGATGCCGAACCGGATAGACTCGGCCATGCAGAGCAGGGTCCCCCAGTAGACCGCCTCACTGGTCAGCTTGGCCTCGAAGGGGAAGATCCGGTCGTTCAGCCAGTGCTGGAGGGTCATGTTCTCCCCGTATCCCCGCATGAGGGCCATGGGAGAATGGGCGTGGGCGTTGACAAAGCCGGGCATCAGAAGACGGTCGGCCCCGTCGTAAACTTCGCCGTAGTCCTTCTCCGGCTTCTCCTTCCCGATATAATCGATGGTTCGGCCCTGAACTCCGACATACAGATCTTCTCGCACATCGAAGTGCTCATCCAGGACAGCGATCTTACTGAACAGCATTCTTCTCTCCTCCTACAATAAAGTTGTAGGTAACAGACACC